>NZ_JBEXET010000007.1:0-203727 GCF_040606415.1 Streptomyces sp. NPDC005423
CAGCGAGGACGCCCCGCTGAACTACGCGTACATGATCCAGTGGTGGCTGTTCGCCGCGGCCGTCCCGTTCGGCTACGTGGTACTGGCCCGCGCACCGCGGGCCGCCGTCCGTCAGGTCACTTCGCCGTCACCACGACGGTGGCCCGCCACTCCTGGATGCCCTTGCAGGAGATCTTGTGCGGCGCGGTCGCGCACAGCGGCCGGGACGCGGTGAGTTCGACGGTCCCGGCCGAGACCGCCCGGAACGCCGAACTGGCGTCACCGGCCCGGATCATGATCCCCCCGTTGGTGGCCTCCAGGCCGGTGCCGGCGGTGCTGACCGGCGTCCAGGGCCGGGCGGCCGTCCCGTCCAGCAGAACGCGGACCGTGCCGCCCTCGGTCAGGCAGAACGTGCCGTTGCCGTCGGCGGCGGCGAGGGACGTCTTGGGCGTGCAGTCCGGCCGGCCGGACGCGCTCGACGAGGGCGTCGGCGTCGGGGTGGGCGTGGCGGTGGGGGACGGGGACACGGTGGCGCTGCCGGTGTCGGACGTGGAGTCGCAGCCCGCGAGGGCGAGTGCCAGGACGGCGAGGGCGAGCGCGGGGCGAAGGGTCGATCGGCGCATGGGGGACCTCCTTTGTCCCTTTGACGTGTCACCGTCGAATCCGGATCCATTCGTGGACATGACAGGACCCCGACCGCTGCGAGACGGCCGGGGCCCAGCTCATGAGGGGATCAGCTGGTCGTCACGGCGGTGTCGTCGAGGACGAAGCTGGTCTGGAGGGAGGAGTCCTCGACGCCGCTGAACTTCAGCGTGACGGTGGAGCCGGCGAAGGAGGACAGGTCGAAGCTCTTCTGCGTGTACCCGGTGGCCTTGTTCAGGTTGGAGTACGTCGCGAGCGTGGTCGATCCGGCGGTGACCGTCAGCTTGTCGTACGCCGAGCTGGTCGAGGTCTCCGCGGTGTCGACGTGCAGGTAGAAGGTGAAGGTGGCCTTGCAGCCGGACGGGACGGTCACCGACTGGGACAGCGTGTCGGTGTGGGTGGAGCCGTAGCCGTCGAGCCAGGCGTAGTAGGAGCCGCCGTGGGCGGTCTGGCCGCTCTCGTTGGTGATGACCCCGCTGCTCGCGGTCCAGGTGGTGCTGCCCGACTCGAAGCCCGCGTTGCCCAGGAGCTGGGTCGAGGTGCAGGTGCCGCCGCCGCCGGAGGTGCTGACCGTCCAGGTGAAGGCGGCCGAGCCGGAGGCGCCGGTGGAGTCGGTGGCGGTCACCGTCACCGCGTAGGTGCCCGCGGTGGAGGCGGTGCCGGAGATCAGACCGGTCGAGCTGCTGATCGACAGCCCGGTCGGCAGGCCGCTCGCACTGTAGGTGAGGGTCGCGCCCGCGCTGTCCGACGCCGAGATCTGCAGGCTGGCCGCGCTGCCGGTCACGGTGGACTGGCTGCCCGGGTTGGTGACGGTCACCGTGTTGCCGGTGGTGGTGCCGGAGGTGAAGGCCGCGGTGCCGTCGGGGGTGCCCCAGCCGGTCGGGCCGTCGTAGCCGGTCCCCGCGGTGCAGTAGTACGAGGTCGTGCACGAGCCGTTGTTGCCGCTCGTGACGTCGTACAGGTTGGAGGTGTGGGAGTAGGGGTACTTCGCCGGGTAGTCGCTGGAGCCGGGGGTGCCGGCCAGCGCGTAGACGCCCGCGATGATCGGCGCCGAGGCGCTGGTGCCGCCGTAGACCGCCCAGCCCGAGCCGCCGTAGGTGTCGTAGACGGCCACGCCGGTGGCGGGGTCGGCGACGGCGGAGACGTCGGACTCCATGCGCTTGGTGCAGCCCGTGTCGGTCTGCCAGGACGGCTTCGTGTCGTACGCGGAGCAGCCCGAGCCGGTCCCCTCCGTGCTGCTCGTCTTCCACACGGACTCGGTCCAGCCGCGGGTGCTGGAGGAGCTGGAGAGGGCGGTGCCGCCGACGGCGGTCACGTACTGGGATGTTGCCGGGTACTCGGCGCCGTAGGCCGAGTCACCCGAGGAGACGGTGATCGCGACACCCGGGTGCTTGAAGTACGAGGTGTCCTCGCTGGTCTGTGAGGAGGACTCGGAGCCGCCCCAGCTGTTGGAGACGAACTTCGCGCCCAGGGCGACGGCCTCGTTCTCGGCGGTGCCGAGGTTGGCGTCGGTGGCGGAGGTGGCCTCCACCAGGATGATGTTGCAGTTGGGGCAGACCGCGCTGACCATGTCGATGTCGAGCGCTTCCTCGCCCGCCCAGCCGGTGTCGTTGGTCGGCAGCGAGGTGGTCGAGCCGGTCTGGCTGACCTGCTTGAAGCAGCCGTTGGCCTTGGTGCAGGCGGAGAGGCCGTAGTTGGAGCGGTAAGTGGCCAGGTCCGACTCGGCGTTGGGGTCGTTGTAGGCGTCGACCACGGCGACCGTCAGACCCGAACCGCCGGTGGAGGGGAGGGCGTAGGCGCTGTGCAGGTTGGCCGGGCTGAGGCCGGAGACCGCGGCGGCGGCGTCCGCGTGCACGGCGGCGGCCAGTCGCTGTTTGATGTCGGTGCGCCGCTGCGCGAAGCAGGAGGCGTGGCCGGGGGCGGCGGTGGCGCACAGGTGCTCGGTCGGCACCTTCTGGCCGGCCTTGCCGGTGGAGTGGACCGCCTGGGCCGTGGGAGAGGTGAGGGCCTTGGCGTTCTGGGTGACGCGGGAGACCTGGGCGGCGGCGTGGGGTGCGGGTTGCGCACCCGCGGGCGAGGCCGCGACGAGTCCGGCGACGCTGAGGGCGAGAGCGGGTATGGCAGCGGTCAGTAGTCTTCGCAGACTCCGTCTGGGCTTCTCACGCATGGGGTACTGCCTCCGTCTTGGAGTGGGGTTCCTCGGCGTGGTGGCAGGCCTGTGACGCGCGTAGCGGCGGCGGTAGACGTCGTCATGGGCATGACACTTTGGTCGTCCTGCTGAGCCACTTGTAAGTGACATGAACAGGACGGGCAGAACCTAGCCGGGACGGGCGGACCGCGAACAGGGACCCCTCAAGAACTTTGCTCCCCCATAGCAGCTCCATGGACGGCCCATGAAAGCTCCATGGGCCGTCCGCGACACGGGGGAGGGGCCGGCGGGGGGACCGCCGGTCAGAAGTCCTCGTCGAGGTCGACCGTGCCCTCCACCGCGACCTGGTAGGCCGACGACCGCCGCTCGAAGAAGTTCGTCAGCTCCTGCACGCCCTGCAACTCCATGAAGGAGAAGGGGTTTTCGGAGCCGTAGACGGGCGCGAAGCCGAGCCGCCGCAGACGCTGGTCGGCGACGCACTCCAGGTACTGGCGCATCGACTCGGTGTTCATGCCCGGCAGTCCCTCGCCGCACAGGTCACGGCCGAACTGGAGCTCCGCCTCGACCGCCTCCCTCAGCATCTCCGTCACCTGGTCGCGGAGTTGCTCGTCGAAGAGCTCCGGCTCCTCCTTGCGCACGGTGTCGACGACGTCGAACGCGAAGGACATGTGCATCGTCTCGTCCCGGAACACCCAGTTGGTGCCGGTCGCCAGGCCGTGCAGCAGACCCCGGCTGCGGAACCAGTAGACGTACGCGAAGGCGCCGTAGAAGAACAGGCCCTCGATGCACGCGGCGAAGCAGATCAGGTTGAGGAGGAAGCGGCGGCGGTCAGCGCGGGTCTCCAGCCGGTCCAGCTTCTCCACCTCGTTGATCCACCGGAAGCAGAACTCGGCCTTCTCCCGGATGGAGGGGATGTTCTCCACCGCGTCGAACGCCGCCGCGCGGTCCGCCGGGTCCGGGAGGTAGGTGTCCAGCAGCGTCAGATAGAACTGGACGTGCACCGCCTCCTCGAAGAGCTGGCGGCTCAAGTAGAGCCGCGCTTCAGGGGAGTTGATGTGCTTGTAGAGGGTCAGTACGAGGTTGTTCGCCACGATCGAGTCACCCGTCGCGAAGAACGCCACCAGCCGGCCGATCATGTGCTGCTCGCCCGGGGTCAGCTTCGCCAGGTCGGTCACGTCCGAGTGGAGGTCCACCTCCTCGACGGTCCAGGTGTTCTTGATCGCGTCCCGGTACCGCTCGTAGAAGTCGGGGTAGCGCATCGGACGCAGGGTCAGCTCGAAGCCCGGGTCGAGCAGGTTCTTGGCGGTCGTCACTGGCAGGCCTCGCAGGCTTCGGGGTTCTCGAGGGAGCAGGCCACCGCGTCGGGGTCGGCGGTCCGCTGGACGGGCGGGGGCGCGGCCTCCTGGGCCCGGGCCGCGCGGGCGATCCGGGTCGCGGGGCGCGAACGCAGGTAGTACGTCGTCTTCAGGCCCGACTTCCAGGCGTACGAGTACATCGAGGAGAGCTTGCCGATGGTCGGCGTCTCCAGGAACAGGTTCAGCGACTGGGCCTGGTCCAGGTACGGGGTGCGGGCGGCGGCCATGTCGATCAGGGCGCGCTGCGGGATCTCCCACGCCGTGCGGTACAGGGCGCGCACCTCGGCCGGGATCCAACTGAAGCCCTGCACCGAGCCGTTGGCCTCGCGCAGCGCCTCCCGGGTGCGGGCGTCCCAGACGCCGAGCGCCTTCAGGTCGTCCACCAGGTAGGAGTTGACCTGGAGGAACTCACCGGAGAGCGTCTCGCGCTTGAACAGGTTGGAGACCTGCGGCTCGATGCACTCGTAGACGCCCGCGATGGAGGCGATGGTGGCGGTCGGCGCGATCGCCAGCAGCAGCGCGTTGCGCAGTCCGCCGGCGGCGATCCGCTCGCGCAGCGCCGCCCAGCGCTCCGGCCAGGCCGGGGTCGTGTCGTAGTGGTCGGGGTGCAGGACACCGCGGGCGGTACGCGTCTTCTCCCAGGCGGGCAGCGGGCCGCCGCGCTCGGCGAGGGCCGCGGACGCCTCGTACGCGGCGAGCATGACGCGCTCGGCGATCCGGGTGGAGAGCGCCTTCGCCTCGGGCGAGTCGAAGGGCAGCCGCAGCGCGAAGAAGACGTCCTGGAGGCCCATCGCGCCCAGACCCACCGGGCGCCAGCGGGAGTTGGAGCGGCCCGCCTGCTCGGTCGGGTAGAAATTGATGTCGACGACCCGGTCCAGGAAGGTGACCGCCACGCGCACGGCCTCGTCCAGCCGCTCCCAGTCCATGTCGCCCCGCGCCGCGTCGACGAACGCGCCGAGGTTGACCGAGCCCAGGTTGCAGACGGCGGTCTCCGAGTCGTCGGTGACCTCCAGGATCTCCGTGCAGAGGTTGGAGGAGTGCACGGTGTGGCCCGGCTCGGCGGTCTGGTTGGCGGTGCGGTTGGCCGCGTCCTTGAAGGTCATCCAGCCGTTGCCGGTCTGCGCCAGGGTGCGCATCATCCGGCCGTACAGCTCGCGGGCCGGGATGGTCCTCCGGGCCAGTCCCGCCGCCTCCGCCGCGCGGTAGGCCGCGTCGAACTCCTCGCCCCACAGGTCGACCAGGTCCGGCACGTCGGAGGGGGAGAACAGCGACCAGACGCCGTCCTCGTTGACCCGGCGCATGAACTCGTCCGGGATCCAGTGCGCGAGGTTGAGGTTGTGCGTACGGCGGGCGTCCTCACCGGTGTTGTCCCGCAGCTCCAGGAACTCCTCGATGTCGGCGTGCCAGGTCTCCAGGTAGACCGCGGCCGCGCCCTTGCGCCGGCCGCCCTGGTTCACCGCGGCGACCGAGGCGTCGAGGGTCTTCAGGAACGGGACGATGCCGTTGGAGTGCCCGTTGGTGCCCCGGATCAGCGAACCGCGCGCCCGGACGCGGCTGTACGACAGCCCGATGCCGCCCGCGTGCTTGGAGAGACGGGCCACCTGGTGGTAGCGGTCGTAGAGGGAGTCCAGCTCGTCGCGCGGGGAGTCGAGGAGGTAGCAGGAGGACATCTGGGGGTGCCGGGTACCGGAGTTGAAGAGCGTCGGGGAGGACGGCAGGTAGTCCAGGCGGCTCATCAGCCCGTAGAGCGCGGCGACTTCGTCCACGGCGCGGGGGGTGTCGTCCTCGGCGAGGCCGGCGGCGACGCGCAGCAGGAAGTGCTGCGGTGTCTCGACGACCTTGCGGGTGATCGGGTGCCGCAGCAGGTAGCGGCTGTGCAGGGTGCGCAGCCCGAAGTAGCCGAAGCGGTCGTCGGCCCGCTCGTCGATCAGGGCGTCGAGGCGGACGCCGTGGACGCGCACGAACTCGGCGGTGCGGTCCGCGATCAGGCCCTCGCGGTGGCCCACGGCGACGGACCCGGTGAAGGACGTGACGCCCTGCGAGGCGGCCTCGGCGGCGATGCCGATCGTCAACAGCCGGGCGGCCAGCCGCGAGTAGGCGGGGTCCTCGGAGATCAGGCCCGCGGCCGCCTCGGTGGCCAGCTCGCGCAGCTCCGTCTCGTCCGCCCGGGCGGACCGGCCGCGCAGCGCGGCGGCGGCGACCCTGCCGGGGTCGGCGTCGGGCAGGTCGGCGGTCAGCTCGGTCAGGGTCCGCAGCAGCGCGGTCCCGGGACCGTCCGTCCGTACTGGGTCCGCTGAGACCGGCTCTGCTGGCGCGATGGTCACGTTGGGGCTCTCCCTCGCTCGGCACAGGGCCTGGCGCGGGGCAGGCGGCAGCACACGAGCGCACGGGGCGTCGCCTCCGCCGGCCCACTCCACGAGGCCCGGACGTCAGGCGCCTGGCCGGGTCGGCCGGGCGCGCTGTCGGCAGGTCCTCGGACTGACCGGGCGTGCGAAAGCACGCAAGTACACCGTTGCGGGACAGTTCCGGATTCGCACCGGATTCCCCTGCGGCGACAGCGAGCATGAGCATACATCTTGTGCCGGGCTGCCGAGACGCCACCAGATGTTGTGTCAGGGTGGTGTCGGAGCGTCAACTCGTAGGTGAGGAGAGTGATCACTCCGCGGCCCCGCGGCGCACGCCGACGGGCCGCCGGCAACCTGCTGCCGACGGCCCGTCGCGGGGTGGCGGGACTCTGTTGGGGGTGGGCTCAGTGGGCGGGAGCCGCGGTCGCCGGCGGCAGTTCCGCCTGTACGCCCGGGTCGCCGGCGTCCGCCGTGTAGTCGGCGGGGCTGGTCTCGTCGACGCCTTCGGGTGCCTTGAACGCCTTCAGGGCGAAGGTCAGCACGACCGTGACGACGACGTTCAGGACGAACGCGGTGAGGCCGATGTAGCCGATCTCGCCGATGCCGGGGATCTCCTTGGAGGAGCCGCCGAAGTGGGCCTGGGTCGGCGAGGCCACCCCGTACGCGGCGAGGGTGCCGTAGATCATGCCTACCGCCCAGCCCGCGAGCAGGGCCCAGCGGTGGAACCAGCGGGTGAAGAGGCCGCCGACCAGGGCCGGGAAGGTCTGAAGGATCCAAATGCCGCCGAGGAGCTGGAAGTTGATGGCGACCGTCTTGTCCATGGTGAGGACGAAGACCAGCGCGCCCACCTTCACCAGCAGCGAGACCAGCTTGGAGACCCTGGTCTCCTGGGCCGGGGTCGCGTCGGGCTTGATGAAGTCCCGGTAGATGTTGCGGGTGAACAGGTTCGCCGCCGCGATCGACATGATCGCCGCCGGCACCAGTGCGCCGATGCCGATCGCCGCGAACGCCACACCGGCGAACCAGGCCGGGAACATGTCCTCGAAGAGCTGCGGGATCGCCAACTGCCCGTTGGTCACCTTCACTCCGGCCGCGATCGCCATGAAGCCCAGCAGCGCCAGCAGACCGAGCATCAGCGAGTACAGCGGCAGCAGCGTGGTGTTGCGGCGGATCACCTCACGGCTCTTGGAGGAGAGCGTCGCGGTGATCGAGTGCGGGTACATGAAGAGCGCGAGCGCGGAGCCCAACGCCAGGGTGGCGTACGTCCATTGACCCGCCGGGGCGGGGACGAGACCGCCCGCTCCCGCCGCGGTGAACTTGGCGCCCGCCTTGGCGAAGACGGAGCCGAATCCGCCGAGCTTGATCGGGATGTAGATGATCGCCACCGCGATGACGATGTAGATCAGCGAGTCCTTCACGAACGCGATCAGCGCGGGCGCCCGCAGCCCCGACGAGTAGGTGTACGCGGCCAGCACCCCGAAGGCGATGAACAGCGGCAGGTCCTTCACGAACCAGTTGGCATGGGCGCCGCCGCCCACCCCCAGCACGTCCAGCACGGCCTGGATCCCGACCAGTTGGAGCGCGATGTACGGCATCGTCGCCAGGATGCCGGTGACCGCCACCGCCAGCGAGAGCCCCTTCGACCCGAAGCGCCCCCGCACGAAGTCCGAGGTCGTCACGTACCCGTGCCGGTGCGAGACCGACCAGAGCCGGGGCAGGAAGGTGAAGATCAGCGGATAGACCAGGATGGTGTACGGCACCGCGAAGAAACCGGCCGCGCCCGCCGCGTAGACCGCCGCCGGAACGGCCACGAAGGTGTACGCCGTGTACAGGTCGCCGCCGAGCAGGAACCAGGTCACCCAGGTCCCGAACGACCGTCCGCCCAGGCCCCATTCGTCGAGGCTGTGCTCGTTGTCCGGCCGCCGCCAGCGCGCGGCCAGGAAGCCCAGGACCGTGACGGCGAGGAAGAAGAAGACGAAGACGCCGAGCGCGACGCCGTTCACACCGTTCTTCACTCGGACGCACCTCCCTCACGCGTCGCGCCGGCCCGGACCTCGCGCTGCCACAACTGGTGCGCGGTCACCGTCAGCGCGGTGGAGATCAGCACCCAGAGCATCTGGTACCAGTAGAAGAACGGGATACCGATGAACGTCGGGTCCGTCTTGGAGTAGGAGCCGACCCAGAGCAGCGCCACGAAGGGCGCGGCCAGGCAGACGGCGATCACGACGCGTACCGGTGTCACCACCGGGTGTCTCACTTCTGTTCCGTCCGGCATACCGCGACTCCATCCCCTCACCGTTCGCCTGTGTAACGCGCAGGCAATCTAGATCACGCCGTCAGGGCAGCGAAAGGGCAAGTCCGCGTATCCGTATGCCGATTTCGTGAAGGGCCGCGCGCGGTCAGTCCTGCGGGCGCTTGAGCCGGGCCACGAACTTGTAGCGGTCGCCCCGGTAGACCGAGCGCACCCACTCCACCGGCTGGCCCTCCTTGTCCAGGGAATGGCGGGAGAGCATGAGCATCGGCAGGCCCACGTCGGTGCCGAGCAGGCCGGCCTCGCGCGGAGTGGCCAGCGAGGTCTCGATGGTCTCCTCGGCCTCCGCGAGATGGACGTCGTACACCTCTGCGAGGGCGGTGTAGAGGGACGTGTACTTGACGAGGCTGCGGCGCAGCGCCGGGAAGCGCTTGGCCGAGAGGTGCGTCGTCTCGATCGCCATCGGCTCGGCGTTGGCCATCCGCAGGCGTTCGATCCGCAGCACCCGCCCGCCGGCCGTGATGTCGAGCAGGCCGGCGAGGGTGTCGTCGGCGGTGATGTAGCCGATGTCCAGCAGCTGCGAGGTCGGCTCCAGGCCCTGGGCGCGCATGTCCTCGGTGTAGGAGGTGAGTTGGAGCGCCTGGGAGACCTTCGGCTTGGCGACGAAGGTGCCCTTGCCCTGGATGCGTTCGAGCCGGCCCTCGACGACCAGTTCCTGGAGCGCCTGGCGCACGGTGGTGCGGGAGGTGTCGAACTCGGCGGCCAGGGTGCGTTCGGGCGGCACCGGGGTGCCCGGGGTCTGGGTCTCCGTCAGGTCGAGCAGGTGCTTCTTCAGCCGGTAGTACTTGGGCACGCGCGCGGTACGGACGGTCGGTCCACCCTCGTTCTCCGCACTGCTGACGTCGGTGCTCATGTCTGCCTTCCCGGCTCCGGATGCGGCTCACATCGTGGCACGGCAGCGTGCCGGGGGATCCGCGGCGTGCTCCGTGATCCCTTCTGTATACCGTCGGCCGCCTCTTTTGGTCTAGTCCACCACGTGGAATGGTCTACCGGAAGCGACCCCTCCGGGGCCCGTCTTTTCGAGGGCTTCTTACTTAAAGGTTCCTGCATATGTAGGTCCCATAACGGCTGGTCGGAGCCCTTTCGGCCACCCTTGACACGCTTCATGGTCTGGTCCAAGCTCCCCCTACTGGTCTACACCATTGGTCCAGGTCCCGGCCCAACGCTCGCGCGGGGAGGCAGGGGGGTGTGCAGGATCCCTGAGGAGGGTTGGCGTGAAGCGCAAGCTCATAGCCGCGATCGGTATCGCGGGCATGATGGTCTCCGTCGCGGCGTGCGGGGGCAACGACGACAAGGGTTCGGGCAAGAGCGGCGCCGACGCCAAGGAGCTGACCGTCTGGCTCACCGTCGACGCCCAGAACAACTGGCCGGCCCTGGTGAAGGCCGCCGACGCCGCCGTGCAGAAGAAGCACCCGGGCGTCAAGATCAAGCACGAGTACTACGGCTGGCCCGACAAGAACACCAAGCTGGACGCCGTCCTCGCCACGGACAAGGTGCCCGACGTGGTCGAGATGGGCAACACCGAGATGCTCGGCTACATGGTCAAGGGCGCCTTCGCCCCCCTGGACACCGCGCAGTTCACCAACTCCTCCGCCTGGCTCGACGGCCTCAAAGCGTCGGTGACGTACGACGGCAAGACCTACGGCGTGCCCTACTACGCCGGCGGCCGGGTCGGCAACTGGCGCAAGGACCTCTTCGCCTCGGTAGGCGTCAAGTCGACCCCGAAGACGTACGCGGAGCTCACCGCCGACCTGGACAAGGTGCAGAAGAAGGAGGGTGGCAAGTTCTCCGCCTGGTACCAGCCCACCCGTGACTGGTACGCGGCCATGTCCTTCGTCTACGACGCCGGCGGCTCCATCGCCAAGGAGGACGGCGGCCAGTGGAAGGCCAACCTCTCCTCGCCCGAGTCCCTCAAGGGCCTGAACGAGTTCAAGACCGTCGTCGACAAGTACATGCACGGCGACAAGACCAAGGACGAGTCCGACCGCTACATCGTCTACGGCCAGGGCAAGTCCGGCATGATCTTCGGCGCGGCCTGGGAGGGCGCCAGCGCCACCGACCCCAAGGCCGACAAGACCGGCAAGCTCAAGGACAACCTCGAGAACTTCGTGATGCCCGGCCCGTCCGGCAAGAACCTGCCCGTCTTCCTGGGCGGTTCCGACCTCGCGGTCCCGGTCAAGTCCAAGGCGCAGGCGCTCGCCGCCGAGTGGATCAACGCCTTCACCGGTCCGGCCGGCCAGAAGGGCCTGATCGCCAAGGGCAACCTGCCCAACAACAAGACGGACCTCGCGGCCCTGAAGAACGACCCCGCGACCGCCGTCCCCGCCACCGCGGCCGAGTCCAACTGGTTCGTCCCGATGGCGCCGGGCTGGGGCCAGGTCGAGAAGGCCCAGGTCCTGCAGACCATGCTGCAGAGCATCGGCACCGGCAAGCAGTCGGTCGAGGCCGCCGCGAAGGCCGCCGACACGGCGATCGACAAGGTCATCAACACCAAGTGACCTGAACGCAGGGCCCTGTCGAGCACAGGGCCCTGCTTCTCGTACGACCAGAGGGACCGCTGAGGAGCGCGCGATGAGTGCCGCAGACACCACCACCCCCGCCAAGGTGCCGCCGCCGCGGCAGGCGCCACCACCACCGGCCGCCGCGCACAACCCCCGCCGCAGAAACCGGACTTCGGGCGGCCCGGCCACGCCCTGGCTGCTGCTCGCGCCCTGTCTGCTGCTGCTCGCCCTGGTCATGGGCTACCCGCTGGTCCGGCTGGTCACCCTCTCCTTCCAGACGTTCGGCCAGTCCCAGCTGTGGGGCTTCAAGCCCGCCGAGTGGGTCGGCTTCGACAACTTCGCCGACGTCCTCAAGGACAGCGAGTTCTGGTCGGTCGTCGTCCGCACGATCGTCTTCGCGGCCGGCTGCGTGCTCTTCACGATGGTCGTCGGCATGCTCGTCGCGCTGCTGCTCCAGAAGGTGTCCGGCTGGCTGAAGACCCTCATCAACATGGTCCTGGTGGCCAGTTGGGGCATGCCGGTCATCGTCGCCACCACCGTCTTCAAGTGGCTCTTCGACTCGGACTACGGCGTCTTCAACGCGCTGCTCAGCAGGCTCCCCGGCGTGGACATGATCGGCCACAACTGGTTCGCCAGCGGACCGCAGGGCCTCGCCGTGATCATGCTGCTGGTGGTGTGGGGCGCGGTGCCGTTCGTCGTCATCACCCTCAGCGCGGGACTGACCCAGGTGCCGAAGGAGATGGAGGAGGCCGCCCGCCTCGACGGCGCCGGCGCGTGGGGCGTCTTCCGCTACGTGACCCTCCCGATCCTGAAGCCGATCATCGTGATGCTCACGACCCTGTCGGTCATCTGGGACATGGGCGTCTTCCCCCAGGTCTTCGTCATGCGCAACGGCCACCCGGAAGCCGAGTTCCAGCTGCTCAGCACCTACTCCTACGACCGGGCGTTCGTCATCAACGACTACTCGCAGGGCTCGGCGATCGCCCTGCTCACCGTGGTGCTGCTGCTCGGCGTCGTCGCCGTGTACATGCGCCAGATGCTCCAGATCGGAGAGGTCGAATGAGCACCCTCGCCCCCGGGCGGCGCCGGAAGCCGAAGCTCGGCTGGAACCTCCTCGGCCTCCTCGTCCTGGTCGTCACCGGCTTCCCGATCTACTGGATGCTCAACACGGCGGTCAAACCGGCGAAGGACGCCATCGACGCCGACCCGAGCCTGCTGCCCACCGGCATCACGCTCGACAACTTCCGCCGCGCACTGGACATCGCCGACTTCTGGGGTCCGGTCGGCCGCAGCCTCGTCGTCTCCCTGTCGGTGGTGGTGATCGGCGTCGTCATCGGGCTGCTGGCGGCACTGGCCATCTCCCGCTTCGCCTTCCGCGGCCGGCAGGCCGTGATCGTGGGCATCCTGGCGGTCCAGATGGTCCCGCTGGTCTCGATGATCATCCCGGTCTTCCTGCTCCTGAACGACCTCGACCAGTACGACAGGCTCTCCGGCCTGGTCATCACCTACCTGACCCTGATCCTCCCGTTCACGGTGTGGACCCTGCGCGGCTTCATCGTCAACATCCCCAAGGAGCTGGAGGAGGCCGCGATGGTCGACGGCTGCTCCCGCACCGGCGCCTTCGTACGGGTCGTCTTCCCGCTGCTCGCCCCCGGCATGGTCGCCACCTCGGTCTACGGCTTCATCCTGTCCTGGAACGAGTACCTGTACGCCCTGATGCTGATGAGCCAGGAGCACCAGACGGCGACCGTGTGGCTCGGCAACTTCACCACCAAGCACGGCACCGAGTACGCCCCGATGATGGCCGGAGCCACGATGATGGCCGTGCCGATCGTCGCCCTGTTCCTCCTCGTCCAGCGCAAGATGGCCGCGGGCCTGACCGCTGGCGCCGTGAAGGGATAACGCCCTCCGATGACGACATTCGCCAGCGGCACGGACACGTTGACGCGCGACGCCCTCACCGTGCTCCAGCCCGGCTTCCCCGGCACCACGGCCCCCGACTGGCTGCTCCGCCGCCTCGGCGAGGGCCTGGCCTCGGTCGGCCTGTTCGGCCGCAACATCGCCTCACCCGGTCAACTCGCCTCCCTGACCGCCCAGTTGCGGGCCGAACGCGACGACGTACTGGTGGCGATCGACGAGGAGGGAGGTGATGTGACGCGGCTGGAGGTGCGCACCGGCTCCTCCTTCCCCGGCAACCACGCCCTCGGCGCGGTGGACGACGTGGAGCTGACCCGGCTGGTCGCCCACGAACTCGGCCGTCGGCTCGCCGCCTGCGGGGTGAACCTCAACTGGGCCCCCTCGGCGGACGTGAACTCCAACCCCGCCAACCCGGTCATCGGCGTCCGCTCCTTCGGCGCCGACACCGGCCTGGTGGCCCGCCACACCGCCGCCTACGTCACCGGCCTCCAGGCGGCGGGCGTGGCGGCCTGCACGAAACACTTCCCCGGCCACGGCGACACGGCGGTCGACTCCCACCACGCGCTGCCGCGCATCGACGCGGAGCTGCCCGTCCTCCACCGGCGCGAACTCGCGCCCTTCCGCGCCGCGATCACCGCCGGCACCCGCGCGGTGATGAGCGCGCACATCCTCGTCCCGGCCCTGGACCCGGACCGCCCCGCGACCCTCTCGCCCCGCATCCTGACCGACCTCCTGCGCCACGAGCTCGGCTACGACGGGCTCATCGTGACCGACGGCATGGAGATGCGCGCCATCGCGGGCACCTACGGCATCGAGCAGGGCAGCGTCCTCGCCATCGCGGCCGGCGCCGACGCCATCTGCGTGGGCGGCGGCCTCTCCGACGACGCGACCGTACGACGGCTGCGCGACGCCCTGGTGGCGGCGGTCCGCTCGGGCGAACTCCCCGAGGAACGCCTCGCGGAGGCGGCGGAACGGGTGCGGGGACTGGCCCGGTGGACGGCGCAGGCGCAGCGGGCCGCGGCGGCCGCCTCGGAGGCGCCCACGGAGCCCGGCACGGAGCCGGCCGCGGGTACGGTCGGCCAGGCGGGCCGGGCCGACGTCGGCCTGGTCGCCGCGCGGCTGGCCCTGCGCGTCACCGGCGCCGACGGTTTCGTGCCGCTCACCGAGCCGCCCTACGTCGCCGCGCTCACGCCCGTCGCCAACATCGCGGTCGGTGACGAGACGCCGTGGGGCCTCGCGGCAGAGCTGTCACGGAAGCTGCCCGGCACCGGAACAGGCAGCTTCACCGGCGAGGACGCGGGGCGGGCCGCGCTGGCGGCGGCCGGCGAACGGAGGGTCGTGGCCGTCGTGCGCGACGAGCACCGGCACCCCTGGATGGCGTCCGCGCTCGACACCCTGCTGGCGGACCGCCCGGACACGATCGTCGTGGAGATGGGCATCCCCCAGGCCGAGCCGCGCGGCGCGCTCCACATCGCCACCCATGGCGCGGCCCGCGTCTGCGGCCTGGCCGCGGCCGAGGTCATCGCGGGGGAGTGACTCCCGAAGACACCGGTGCCGGGCGACTCCACGAGGTCGCCCGGCACCGGTCCGTCTTCTGTCACCTGTCCCGCTGGGAGCTTCAAATCCTTTGCCAGGCGGGCTTGTTGGCGTAGGTGTGCCGGAAGTAGTCGGCGTGCTTCAGCTTGGCCGCGGCCGCCTCGTCGACGACCACGGTCGCGTGCGGATGGAGCTGCAACGCCGAGGCCGGGCAGACCGCCGCGACCGGCCCCTCGACCGTCGCCGCGACGGCGTCCGCCTTGCCCTCACCGGTCGCCAGCAGCACCAGGTGCCGCGCCTCCAGGATCGTCCCGATGCCCTGCGTGATGACGTGGTGCGGAACCTGCTCGATGTCGCCGTCGAAGAAACGCGCGTTGTCGATCCGGGTCTGCTCGGTCAGCGTCTTGATCCGCGTCCGCGAGGCGAGCGAGGAGCACGGCTCGTTGAACCCGATGTGCCCGTCGGTCCCGATCCCCAGCAGCTGGAGATCCACCCCGCCGGCCGCGCCCAGTGCCCGGTCGTACGCCTCGCACGCGGCCTGCACGTCCGCGGCGGTGCCGTCGGGCCCCATAAACGCGTCCATCCCGACCCCGAGCGGCTCCAGCACCTCCCGCCGCAGCACCGAACGGTAGGACTCCGGATGCTCGGCGGGCAGCCCGACGTACTCGTCGAGCTGGGCGATCCGCGCCCGCCCGACCCGCACGGCCCCGGCGCGCACCCTGGCCGCCAGCGCCTCGTAGACGGGCAGCGGGGTCGAACCGGTGGCCACGCCGAGCACGGCGTCCGGCTTCCGTCCGAGCAGCTGGGCCATGGACTCGGCGACGAGCTCGCCGCCCGCCCTGGCGTCCGGGACGATGACAACTTCCACGCTGGGCCTGCCGATCTGGGGAGACTGGCTCGACTCTGGCACGAGCCGCCAGAACTACGACTGGTGGTTTCTGTGGTTTCCGTGGTCTCTGTGGTTTAGACCAATCTAACAGAATCGACCCTTGCCTCCCAGGCGGAAGGGAGTTGGCGAAGGCCGCCGAAATTGCCCCCGGTATCCGGCCCCGCGCATGACCGGACACCGTTAGGCTGCTCGGAGATGCTGGGTCGTCCGAGCAACGGGCGGAAGCGCCGGCATCGAACATTCCCCGACGCATGGACACGGATAGTGGTCTAGTCCACAATGCGTAGGGAGATAGAAGCCTCCGCCTTCCCTGCACAGGAGGGCGGACCGAGGAACCGGCGCTCTCTGCCCTGACTGCTCCGGCTCCTCATCCATCGGCCGATCGGGACCGCACACCCCGTGGCCGTTGTTGCTCCGGGCTGCGGTGCCGGGAGGGTTGAGGGTCCCTCTCAGGCGCCGCGGCCCGCGGGTGTGTTCGGAGCTGGTCCAGACCGGCGGGTACGCTCGGACCTGTGCCCTCCATGAACGAGCTCGTACGCCAGCACACCGCACTCGACGTCTCCGACCTCGAATGGCTGCACCTGCTGGTCTCGGAGTGGCAGCTGCTCTCCGACCTCTCCTTCGCCGACCTCGTCCTGTGGGTACCGACCCGGGACGGCACGCGCTACGTCTCCGTCGCCCAGATGCGGCCCAACACCGGACCGACCTCCTACCAGGACGACATGGTGGGCCACCTCGTCCCGCGCGGCCGGCGCCCCATGCTGGACGCCGCCCTCGACGAGGGCCGGATCGTGCGCGAGGGTGACCCCGAGTGGCGCGAAGAGGTCCCGGTCCGCGTCGAGTCGATCCCGGTACGGCGCGAGGGCCGCGTCCTCGGCGTCATCGCCCGCAACACCAACCTGCTCACCGTGCGCACCCCGAGCCGCCTCGAACTGACCTACCTCCAGAGCGCGTCGGACCTCGCGCAGATGATCGCGGCCGGCTCCTTCCCCTTCCCCGGGCAGCAGGTCGACATGGACGCCTCGCCCCGCGTCGGCGACGGGCTGATCCGGCTCGACGGCGACGGGATCGTCCAGTACGCCTCGCCGAACGCGCTCTCCGCGTACCACCGCATGGGGCTCGCCGCGGACCTCGTCGGCCACAACCTGGGCCGGACCACGGCCGAACTCGCCCCCACCCGGGGGCCGGTGGACGAGGCGCTCGCCAAACTCGCCAGCGGCTGGGCGCCGCGCGAGTTCGAGATCGAGGCGCACGACGGGGCGATCCAGTTCCGGGCGATCCCGCTCAAACCCAAGGGCACCCGCATCGGTTCACTGGTGCTGCTCCGGGACGTCACCGAACTGCGCCGCCGCGAGCGGGAGTTGATGACCAAGGACGCGACCATCCGGGAAATCCACCACCGGGTGAAGAACAACCTCCAGACGGTCGCCGCCCTGCTCCGCCTCCAGGCCCGCCGGATCGAGTCGGAGCGCGGCCGGGAGGCACTGGAGGAGGCCGTACGGCGGGTCGGCTCGATCGCGATCGTGCACGAGACGCTCTCCCAGAACCTGGACGAGCGCGTGGAGTTCGACGAGATCGCCGACCGGGTGCTCGCGATGGTCGCCGAGATTTCGCCGGGCAAGGTCAGCTGCCGGCGCAGCGGACGCTTCGGAATACTGGACGCCGAGGTCGCCACCCCGCTCTCCATGGTGCTGACGGAGATTCTGCAGAACGCCCTGGAACACGGCTTCCGTGAGGGCGAGAGCGGCACCGTCGAGGTCGCGGCGGTGCGCGGCGGCGCGGCGAAGGAGGCCCGCCTCCTCGTCACCGTCCAGGACGACGGCGTGGGTCTCCCCGCGGATTTCGACCCGCACACCTCGGGCAACCTCGGCCTGCAGATCGTACGGACCCTGGTGGAGGGCGAGTTGGGCGGCACCTTCGACATGGTCCCGGCACCGGAGCGGGGAACGAGAGTCATCCTGGATGTGCCGGTGCGCGCCAACAAATAGGGGCCGTAGGGTGGTTGATCCGGGGCCGGACAGCAAGAAGCCCCGGACCTTCTCGGATCCGGGGCTTCCCGTGCTCGTTGCCAGCGGGTGCTGCGCATCGGGGGTACTGCGCGCTGCGGCTCGGGGGCGGGAGAAGCGTACTCGCTGTACGCGCCGCCCAAGCTCAGGCTTGTGGGGTGGGTGTGGTCAGGCGGAGGCCTGACGAGCCCGGTTGCGAGCGGCGCGGCGCTTCATGGCGCGGCGCTCGTCCTCGCTGAGACCACCCCAGACGCCGGAGTCCTGGCCGGACTCGAGCGCCCACTGCAGACACTGATCCATTACGGGGCAGCGACGGCAGACGGCCTTGGCTTCCTCGATCTGCAGCAGCGCAGGACCGGTGTTGCCGATGGGGAAGAAGAGCTCGGGGTCTTCCTCGCGGCAAACGGCGTTGTGACGCCAGTCCATGGCTGCTACCTCTCCTTGGTATTACGTGCAAGGTGTGCTTGTGAATGTGAACGCTTTCACGAATCCCTCAACAAGTGAAGGGCCGAACACCAGGTCGCCTGGTGTGAGGTCCTGTGGATTGAAGAGGGGTTCCGGCGATCCGTGGAGGCTGGTGCTGCGCGCCGTCTCGATCGCCACGTAGAGACTCGCAAACCTCAGCGGCGGATACAACCCCTTCCGGAAACTTTTTTTTGATTCCTCGGTGTCGACTAGGTCACAGCCGTACTTCCATGGGGTGGACCCTGGTCTAAACGTTCGAGTGAAAGGACTTTCGCCCCTTCTGCTCACACAATCACACGCAGTGCACGGCGTACGCCTGTGAACGTCACGCTTGTGCGCAGTCCGAGGTGGTCGCCGTCCATCTGAAGGGGGAGGGGAGCCTTCGAATGCAAGGTGAACTCACTCAGGTCGTGCAGCGCTACGGCGTGCCTGCCGTGGGGTCCGCGCTCGGGGGAGGAACTGAGCAATTGGGCGGCAACCCGGACAGCGGAAGCGGTCGAGAGCCGGTTGAGGCCGACCACGTCGAGCCCGGTATCGAACGAGGCTTTAGGTGCCGCGTACACCGGGCGATTGCCCAGATAGGTCCACGGAGAGGTGTTGCAGATTATGGACAGCACCAAATCGGTCACCGGATCCTCGCCGGCCCGCTCCAGGGTGATCGTGCCGCGGCGCCGGTGCGGATCGCCCACGAGCTGGCGCACCACCTGGCGCACATAGAGCGCGTGCGTCGACTTCCTGCCGCGTTCGCGGTGCTGTTCGACCCGGCCGACCACACCCGCGTCGAAACCCAGGCCCGCGTTGAAGGTGAACCAGCGGGAGGGGACCGCCTCGTCGTCCGTGCCTGGCGTTCCCGAGGCCAGGCCGAGCCCGACCGTGCGCTCACCGCCGTCACGGAGGGCGTCCAGAATGGCGCCGGTGGCCTCCACGGCGTCGTTGGGCAGGCCCAGGGCGCGGGCGAAGACGTTGGTGGAGCCCCCGGGGACCACGGCGAGACCGGGCAGCCCCGGGTCGGGGCCCTCGTGCAGCAGCCCGTTGACCACCTCGTTGACCGTGCCGTCGCCGCCGAGCGCCACGACCAGATCGATGTCCTTGCTCTCGGCCGCCTGCCGGCCCAGGTCGCGCGCGTGGCCGCGGTACTCGGTGGTGACCGCTTCGAGCTTCATCTCGCTCGCGAGGGCGTGGATGAGGACATCGCGCGTACGTGCGCTTGTGGTGGTTGCCGCCGGATTGACCACGAGAAGTGCACGCATGTGATGCAGCGTACCTACTGGGTGGTACTCCACCCCTACCGAGTTAGGGATCGGGTAAGAGGGAAGGGCGTGAGCCTGGACACGGTGGCCGGAACGGCCGGGGCTACCCTTCAGGGGTGAGTTCTGAGCAGACCCCCGCCCCCGAGAACACCGGACCCCGCCCGCGACGCCTGACCTGGGCGGCGGCGCTCGCCGGCCTCGAAGGGCTGGCGCTGACCGTCGGGGGCGGCTGGCTGCTGGTACTGGGACTCACGGGCGGCCTGCACGACCGCCAACAGGCGGTGACCGGCGGGGCGACCCTGCTCGTACTGGCGCTGCTGCCGCTGCTGGCCGCCCGCGGACTGCTCCGCCGCCGCAGCTGGAGCCGGGGCCCGGCCGTGATCACCCAGCTCATGGCGCTGCCGGTGGCCTACAACCTGCTCCAGGCCGACAGCGTCGCGATCCCGGCCGGGATCGCCCTCGCCGTCGTCGCGATCGGGGCGCTGGTCCTCCTGGTGAACCCGGAGACGACCCGGGCCCTCGGCATCCGGGGCCCCGGTCGCACGGAGGAGCCGAAGAGCTAGGGCCCCTCGGCCGGCTCACTCCTCGACGAGCAGCTTCTCCCGCAGCTGGGCCAGCGTGCGGGCGAGCAGCCGGGAGACGTGCATCTGGGAGATGCCGACCTCCTGCGCGATCTGCGACTGGGTCATGTTGCCGAAGAAGCGCAGCAGCAGGATCCGCTTCTCGCGGGGCGGCAGGTCCTCCAGAAGAGGCTTGAGCGACTCGCGGTACTCGACGCCTGCCAGCGCCTCGTCCTCGGCGCCCAGGGTGTCCGCCACGGCCGGCGACTCGTCATCGGTGTCCGGGACGTCCAGGGAGAGCGTGGAGTACGCGTTGGCCGACTCCAGACCCTCCAGGACCTCCTCCTCCGAGATGGCCAGCTTCTCGGCCAGCTCGTGCACGGTGGGGGAGCGGCCGTGCTGCTGCGAGAGCTCCGCGGTCGCCGTGGTGAGCGAGAGCCGCAGTTCCTGCAGCCGGCGCGGGACTCGTACCGCCCAGCCCTTGTCGCGGAAGTGCCGCTTGATCTCGCCGACGACCGTGGGGGTGGCGTACGTCGAGAACTCCACGCCGCGGTCGGGGTCGAAGCGGTCGACCGACTTGATCAGGCCGATGGTGGCGACCTGGGTCAGATCGTCCAGCGGCTCGCCGCGGTTGCGGAAGCGGCGCGCGAGGTGCTCGACGAGCGGCAGATGCATACGGACCAGCCGGTTGCGCAGCTCCGCGTACTCGACACTGCCGTCCCGCAGCGTGCGCAGCTCGATGAAGAGCGCGCGGGCCCCGCTGCGGTCCTGCGGGTCGTGCCGCGTGCTGTGCACGCTCTGTGCGCTCACCGCGCTGTCCTCGGCGTTTCGCTCGTGCTCGCTCATCGTCCCGCCCGTAGCCCTTCCCAGAGCTCTCGCCTCCTCCCCCGCGCCCGGTACGCCGTGCGCGGGGGGACCCCCGGGCACGGGAGAGGCCCCGCCCAGGCGCACCGCACCGTCCTGATCCCGCTGCCCGTCCGCCACGAAGCCGGCCTCCGCACGGTCGTCGGAGTCGTCCTCGGGGTGCGGCCGGGCCTGCTCGGGGATGCCGTCGATGCCGCCCTCGGCGGGCAACTCCCGTGTGCCGCGCTCGTCGTCCCGCACCGGCCCGCCCCCGTTCCTCACGCCGGCCCGGGTCCCGCGCCGCGCTGTTTGTACAGGCTGATCGAAACGGTTCTGTCCTCGTCGACGGCGGACGAGACCTTGCCCGCGAGGGCCGAGAGCACGGTCCAGGCGAAGGTGTCGCGCGAAGGGGCGTGACCGTCCGTGGTCGGCGCCGAGACGGTGACCTCCAGCGAGTCGTCCACCAGCCGGAAGACACAACTGAGCACCGAGCCGGGCACGGCCTGCTGGAGCAGGATCGCGCAGGCCTCGTCCACCGCGATGCGGAGGTCCTCGATCTCGTCGAGGGTGAAGTCCAAACGGGCCGCGAGTCCGGCCGTGGCCGTACGCAGCACCGACAGGTAGGCACCCGCGGCCGGCAGCCGGACTTCGACGAAGTCCTGGGTCGCGGGCTCGCCTGCGATCTGGGACACCCTCACCTCCAAGGTGGTACAAGCTCTTCCGGGGGCCGAGGGTCGCCCCCCGGGGGTAACGCGATAATGGGTTCAGCGGTGACGCTACCGCGCTCCGAACTTTTATGTCCCCGGGACCCCAACCCCATGCTGTCACTCATAGTAAACCTACGGATACGCTCCGTGGCTAGGGGTCCTGCGAGCCCAATTGGGAAGAGCGCGCGCCGGGTTGACGTACCCAGACGTCAGACGGTCGAACCGTCGGAACCGGCGGTCAGATTACGGGGTCACAGGAGCACGTGGTCGACGAAGCACCAGCGCCAGCTCTCGCCGGGCTCGAACGTGCGCATCACCGGGTGGCCGGAGTCCTTGTGGTGTGCCGTGGCGTGCCGGGAGGGCGAGGAGTCGCAGCAGCCGACGTGGCCGCAGAGGAGGCAGAGCCGCAGTTGCACCGGGTGGGTGCCGGCGGCCAGACACTCCAGACAGGTCTCGCTCTGGGGCGCGGGCTCGGGGTGCGGCAGCGCGTCCGTGTGCGTGCACTGTTTCATGATTGCCAGATTACGACGGGTGTGCGGTTCGCCGCGCGAAAAACGAGGGCGGGCGAGGACGTATGGACGTGATGCCACTGCTGTTGCTGGTGGCGGGAAGTGCCGCCGTGGCCGCGGCGGCACGGCGCACCCCCGTGCCGGCACCGCTGCTGCTGGTCGCGGTGGCGCTGACGGTGTCCTACCTGCCGGGGGTCCCCGACTACACCCTCGACCCGGAGATCGTCCTGCCGCTGCTGCTGCCCCCGCTGCTGTACACGTCGGCCAGTGACAGTTCGTACCTGGACCTGCGGGCCCAAGTGCGGCCCGTGGCGCTGCTGTCGGTCGGCTATGTGCTCTTCGCCACGGTCGTCGTCGGCCTGGCCGCGTACGTGATCGTGCCGGGGCTGCCGCTGACCGCGGCCCTGGTGCTCGGCGCGGTGGTGGCACCGCCGGACGCGGTCGCGGCGACGGCGGTGGCGCGCCGGGTCGGACTGCCGTCCCGGATCACCACGATCCTCCAGGGCGAGTCCCTGCTGAACGACGCGACCGCGATCACCGCCTACAAGGTGGCCCTCGCCGCCGCGATCGGCGAGGGCGCCACCTGGTCCGGCGGGATCGGCGAGTTCCTGCTGGCGTCGGTCGGCGGGGTCGGCGTCGGACTGGTGCTGATGGCGCCGCTGCACTGGCTGCGCACCCATCTCCGGGAGGCGCTGCTGCAGAACACGCTCTCCCTGCTGATCCCGTTCGTCGCGTACGCCGTCGCCGAGCAGGTGCACGCCTCCGGGGTGCTCGCGGTCGTGGTCGTCGCCCTCTACCTCGGACACCGCGCCTGGGAGGTCGACTTCGCCACCCGTCTCCAGGAGGAGGCGGTGTGGAAGATGGTCGCCTTCGTCCTGGAGTCGGCGGTCTTCGCTCTGATCGGGCTGCAACTCCCCGTGGTGCTCAAGGGACTTGGCGAGTACCGGGGGCTCGATGCCGCCTGGTACGCGATCGCCGTCTTCCTGGTGGTCGTCGCGGCCCGGTTCGTGTGGGTCTACCCGGCCGCCTTCCTGCCCCGCCTGATGTCGGCGAAGATCAGGGAACGCGAGGACAACCCCACCTGGAGAGGGGCGATGACCACCGCGTGGGCCGGCATGCGAGGCGTCGTCTCGCTGGCCATCGCCTTCTCCATCCCGCTCACGGTGCACGGCGGCGACGCCTTCCCGCAGCGCAACCTCATCCTGTTCCTCACCTTCACCACGGTCATCGGGACGCTCGTCGTCCAGGGACTGACGCTGCCCCCGCTGATCCGGCTGCTGAAGTTCCCCGGCCGTGATCCGCAGGCCGAGACGCTCGCGGAGGCGAACGCCCAGGCCCAGGCCTCCCGGGCCGCCGAACACCGTCTGGAGGGGCTTCTCGCCGACGACCGCAACAGCCTGCCGCCCCCGCTCGCCGACCGGCTCCGCGAGGTCCTCGAGCGCCGCCGCAACGCCGTCTGGGAGCGGCTCGGCGCGGTCAACCCGGTGACGGGGGAGACGGTCGACGACACCTACCGGAGGCTCTCCCGGGAGATGATCAGCGCCGAGCGCGCGGTGTTCGTGCGGCTGCGCGACGGCCGCCACATCGACGACGAGATGCTGCGCACCCTCCTGCGCCGGCTGGACCTGGAGGAGGCGGCGGCCTACCGGGAAGCCGCGTAGCCCTACGGGAAGGGGCGGCCGGTGACGACCGCCGCCACCGTCGTCCCGCGCGGGAAGGCGCCCTCGTCGGCCAGGGCGACAAGTCCGTACAGCAACTTGGCGACATAGAGGCGTTCCACGGGCAGCCCGTGCCGGTGCTCGAAGTCCCGCGCGAAAGCGTCCAGTTCAGGGGGCACGCGTGCGTAGCCCCCGAAGTGGAAGCGCTCGTCGAGCCGCCACTCGCCCCGCGGCGCGCCGAACGCCTCCCGCTGCAACTCCCGTACGGCGGCGCCCAGGAACCCGCCCCGGAGGACGGGAACGCCCACCGCCCGCTGCCCGTCGCCGAGTCCCGCGGCGAGGCCGGCGAGCGTGCCCCCGGTGCCGCAGGCGAGGGCGACGACATCGGCCCGCCCGCGCAGCTCCTCGCCGAGCGCCCGACAGCCGCGTACGGCCGCGGAGTTGCTGCCGCCCTCGGGGACGACGTGGGCGCCGACGGCGTCCGCGGCGTGGAGGACCGCCGCCAGGGTCGCCGGTTCGTGGACGCGCCGATACGTCGATCTGTCGACGAAGTGAAGGCGCATCCCGTCGGCCACGCACCGGGCCAGCGACGGGTTGAGCGGCCGGTCGGCCAGCTCCTGGCCGCGGACCACCCCGACGGTCGGCAGACCCAGCAGGCGGCCCGCGGCGGCGGTGGCGCGCAGATGGTTGGAGTAGGCGCCCCCGAAGGTGACGATCGTGCGGCCGGCCGCCGCCGCGAGGTTCGGCGCCAGCTTGCGCCACTTGTTGCCGACCAGGTCCGGGTGGATCAGATCGTCCCGTTTCAGCAGCAGCCGGACGCCGTGCCGCGCGAAGCGGCCGTCCGCCACCTCCTGCACCGGCGACGGGAGCCGGGGGCGCAGGGCGGCGAGATCGGGGCCGGTCACGCCCCCATTGTCACCCGGCGCTCACTTCAGCCGGTCACGCACCCGCTCGCGCAGCCAGGCCATGGTGAACCCGCGCGGGTCCACCTTCCCCGGCTGCCACTCCAGGTGCCCGATGACCGACCGCTCCGACCACCCGTGGTGGCGGCAGAGCGCCGCGGCGACCTTCTCCACGGCCGTCAGCTGGGCCTCGGGCCAGGGGTCCTCGCCGTCGCCGAGGTTCTCGCACTCGAAGCCGTAGAAGTGCCGGTTGCCGTCGGTGTTCGCCTCGTTGTCGTGCGGCAGCGCCCTCTCGGCGATGACGGCGCGCAGGACGTCGTCGTCGCCGAGGCCCGCGTGGTTGGCGCGGCCGTAGCCGACCAGGTGGACGGTGCCGTCCTTGGTGATGACACCGTGGCAGAGCGGGCCGGGCAGGTCCGGGCGGCCGTCGCGGCACAGGGCCACCGTGCGCTCGCCGCCCCGGGTGGCCGTGTGGTGGAACATCACGCCGTGGACGGGACCCCAGGCTCCCTTGTGGTTGCGGTTGTGGTGGATCCAGTCGCCCGACTCGGCGAGGGTGACGCCCTCGGCCCTCAGAGCTTCCAGGAAACCGTCCGCGGACATGGGTGAGGCCATGATCGCCTCCTTCGTGCTGTGCGGCGGCCGCCGATCGCGGCCGTCTGTCATCGCTGCTTGTACCGATAACAGCCCAGTTGCGCCTAGTTGTTCGCACGGTGTGCGAGCCGATCCGGACAGGCCCGGCGGCCCGGACGGAGGCCGGCCGGTCGAACGGCGCTCGACAGAAATGAGGCGCCTGCCCAGGACCGGGAAGATCCAACCCCGCTCTTTCGGGTAATACCATCAACACGCTCCGTGAGGGAGGCTGGTGCGCGAGAAGGATGCCCGGGGCACATCCGCGCCGGAGCATGTACTGGGAGGGCAATTCTCTATGTCGGTAGGCGAAGAGGTCCGCGCGGAGCAGAACAAGCCGCAGCAGAGCCTTGGTACGGCGGCCGCACGGAACCTGGCCACGACCACCAAGTCCGTACCGCAGATGCAGGAGATCAGCTCCCGCTGGCTGCTGCGCACCCTGCCGTGGGTCAACGTGCAGGGTGGCACTTACCGGGTGAACCGACGGCTGAGCTACTCCGTGGGTGACGGCCGGGTGACATTCGTGAAGACCGGCGACCGCGTCGAGGTCATCCCCGCGGAACTCGGCGAACTGCCCGCCCTGCGGGAGTACGAGGACGAGGAGGTGCTGACCGAGCTGGCCACGCGCTGCCGGCAGCGCGAGTTCGCCCCGGGCGAGGTGATCGCCTCGTTCGGCAGCCAGGCGGACGAGGTGTACCTGCTGGCGCACGGCAGGGTGGAGAAGATCGGCACCGGCCCCTACGGCGACGACTCGGTCCTCGGAGTCCTCGCCGACGGCGCGTACTTCGGCGACCAGGCGCTCCTCGACCCCGAGGCCATCTGGGAGTACACGGCCCGCGCGGACACCGCCTGCACGGTGCTGATCCTGGCCCGCCAGGACGTCGAGCAGGTCGCGGAGCGCGCCGACTCCCTGCGCGAACACCTCGCCGAGCAGCGCGGGATCCCCGAGCAGCGCACCAACAAGTACGGCGAGAAGGAGATCGACCTCGCCGCGGGCCACTCCGGCGAACCGGACATCCCGCACACCTTCGTCGACTACGACGCCCAGCCGCGCGAGTACGAACTGAGCGTCGCCCAGACCGTCCTGCGCATCCACACGCGCGTGGCCGACCTCTACAACCAGCCGATGAACCAGACCGAGCAGCAACTCAGGCTCACCGTCGAGGCGTTGAAGGAGCGCCAGGAGCACGAACTCGTCAACAACCGCGAGTTCGGCCTGCTCAACAACTGCGAGTACGACCAGCGGATCCAGCCGCACGACGGCGTGCCCGGCCCCGACGACATGGACGAACTGCTCAGCCGGCGGCGCGGCACCAAGCTCTTCCTCGCCCACCCGCGGGCCATCGCCGCCTTCGGCCGCGAACTCAACAAGCGCGGACTGGTCCCGGAGACCATCGACGTGGGCGGCAACCGCATCCCGACCTGGCGCGGAGTGCCGCTCTACCCGTGCAACAAGATCCCGGTCAGCGACCGGCGGACGACCTCGATCATCGCCATGCGTACCGGCGAGGCCGAGCAGGGCGTCATCGGTCTCCAGCAGGCCGGCGTCCCCGACGAGATCGAACCGAGCCTGTCGGTGCGCTTCATGGGCATCAACGAACAGGCGATCATCAAGTACCTCGTGACGGCCTACTACTCTGCGGCGGTCCTGGTGCCGGACGCCCTCGGCGTCCTGGAGAACGTCGAGATCGGCCGCTGGAGGTGACGTCCGCGCATCTGGAGACCGTGTCCCCGCCCCTCGGGGCGGGCGCACCCCGGTCGTACGCGCCCGGCCGCCGTACCGGCGCGCCCGTCGGCCGACTCTCCGAGGGGGACCCCATGGCCGAGTCCATGACGGAGACGGGCAACGCCGGGACGCCGCCGCTCGACGGCCACGAGGCGGAGGCGATCCTGGAGCGGTCGCGGGCCATCGTCGACCCCGCGCTACGGGCCGCGATCGACTCGCTGCCCGGTTCGATGCGCCGGATCGCGCTCTACCACTTCGGCTGGGAGCACCCGGACGGCACCCCGGCGGCGGGCAACGCCGGCAAGGCCATCCGGCCCGCCTTCGTCCTCACCGCGGCCGCCGCGCTCGGCGGCGAGAAGGCACGGGCAAGCGCCGTACGGGCCGCCGCGGCGGTGGAACTCGTCCACAACTTCACGCTGCTGCACGACGACGTGATGGACCGGGACACCACCCGCAGACACCGGCCCACCGCGTGGACCGTGTTCGGCGACGCCGCCGCGATCCTCGCCGGCGACGCGCTCCAGGCGCTGGCTCTCAGACTGCTCGCCGAGGACCCGCACCCGGCCTCCTCGGCCGCCGCCGTACGGCTCGCCGACTGTGTCGTCGAACTGTG
Organism: Streptomyces sp. NPDC005423; assembly: GCF_040606415.1. Lineage (NCBI taxonomy): Bacteria > Bacillati > Actinomycetota > Actinomycetes > Kitasatosporales > Streptomycetaceae > Streptomyces > Streptomyces sp. NPDC005423. The sequence continues at coordinate 27,494 of NZ_JBEXET010000007.1, forward strand.
CGCGGGGCAGCACGCCGACACGTCCCTGGAGAGCCGCGCCCCTCGCGAGGTCACCCTCGACGAGGTGCTCGCCATGGCCGAGGCCAAGACGGGCGCGCTGCTCGGCTGCGCCGGCGCCCTCGGAGCGCTGTACGCGGGGGCGGCTCCGGGGGACGTCGACGCGCTCGACGCGTTCGGCCGCGAGGCCGGGCTCGCCTTCCAGCTGATCGACGACGTCATCGGCATATGGGGCGACCCGAGCCGTACCGGGAAACCGGCCGGCGCCGACCTGATCGCCCGTAAGAAGTCGCTCCCGGTGGTCGCCGCGCTCACCTCCGGCACCCCGGCGGCGGAAGAGCTCGCCCGGCTGTACGAAGTGCCGTACCAGGAGGGGGACTTGGAGCGCACCGTGCTCGCCGTGGAACGGGCGGGCGGCCAGGACTGGACGCAGATCCAGGCGGCCGACCGGATGGCTCGCGCCGTGCACGAGCTGGCCCGCGCCGTCCCGGACCCGGCGGAGGCGGGCGGTCTGCTGGCCCTCGCGGAGTTCGTGACGCGGCGCAGCACCTGAGACCCCGGAGCCCCGAAGACCGCGCGGGCTTGACCCTGCCCGGCCGTCGGGGACTCCGGACGGCGGGTCCCGCGCATCCCCACGGTGCGCGGGGCCCGCGCACGCGCACCGGAATCCCGTAGCGTTGCCGTCATGCCCGAAGCGCCCTCGTCACAGCCGACCCCCGCCCCCGTCCTCCACATCACGGAACGCGCCCTCTGGGACGCGGCCCGCGAGCGCGGTGCCTACGAGATGTCGACGCGTGGCCGCACCCTGCGGGAGGAGGGCTTCATCCACTGCTCGACCAGGGCCCAACTCCCCGCCGTAGCAGCCCTCTTGTACGGCTCCTACGACGGGCCCGACGACCTGGTGGTGCTGGTCGTGGACCCCGCACGGCTCGGTGTACCGCTGAGGTACGAGGCGCCGCAGCCCGGCGGCGAGGAGTTCCCGCACGTGTACGGGCCCATTCCGGTGGACGCGGTGGTGGACGTGGAGGCGTGGGAGTGACGGACGGCCCATGTCGCGGGAGGGCCACCCGGCGCTCGTACTCCGCCGTTCAGGTACGGGGCGGCAGGCCGCCGGTCTCGGGGTCGCGGCCGGTCAGGCAGTACGTTCCGCCCACCGGGTCACGCAGCACGCTCCAGTGAGTGTGCTCGGCGACGAGGACGGCCCCGAGCCGTTCGTGCCGGGCGCGGGTGGCGCCGATGTCCGCGCAGGCGAGGTCGAGGTGGGCGGAGGCGGGGCGTTCGTCGCCCAGACGCTGCACCAGGACGCGGACCGGCAGGCCGGGCGGCGGCTTGAGCACGTGGAACTCGGGGCGCGAGCCGACCGCGGAGTCCCATCCGTTCTCGCCCAACAGGCCGCTCCAGAAAGCGACTTCGGCGTCGAAGACGGAGGGCGCGAGGTCGAGGCAGACCTGGTCGAGGCGGCTGCCGTCGACGACGGGCCCCCGTACGGTCTCCTGCTGCCAGGGCACGGCACAGAACAACTGCCCCGCGGGGGAACGCAGTACGGCCCATCCGTCGTGCTCGGCGACGGACCGCGCGCCGTGCCGCAGCGCGGAGACCACGAAGCCCGGCACGTCGTCGACCGCGAAGTCGAGATGCGCACCGCCGTCGCCCGCCCCGACGCCCTGGACCTTCACCCAGGGGTCCGCCCCCTCGGCCCGTGGCAGCAGGGTGCCGAACTCCCCGCGCTCACCCCGGGGTTCGGAGAGCCGGGTGGCCGTGGCGGCGGTCCAGAAGTCACGGGCGGGGGCGAGGAGACCGACCGGACGGTCGACGAAGACGTAGGTCCAGCGGATGCTCATGGCGTGAGAGCGGACGGGTCGACCCCGCCGGTCGCCGGCCCGGACCGGTCGGCCGCCCGCTCCAGGAACCGCAGCATGTTCCCGGCCGGGTCGCGGAACGCGCAGTCGCGCACACCGTACGGCTGGTCGGTCGGCTCCTGCACCACCTCGGCGCCGGACTCCTCGACCCGGGCGTAGAGCGCGTCGCAGTCGGCGGTGGTGAAGATGACGCCGCGCAGCATGCCCTTGGCCAGCAGTTGCGCCATCGCCTGCCGGTCGGCGGGGGAGGCGTCCGGGTTCGCCGCGGGCGGCTCCAGCACGATCTCCACGTCCGGCTGCGCGGGCGATCCCACGGTCACCCACCGCATCCCCTCGAACCCGACGTCGTTGCGGACCTCCAGTTCCAGGACGTCACGGTAGAAGGCGAGCGCCTTGTCGTGGTCGTCGACGGCGATGAAACACTGGTGGAGTCTGATGTCCATGGCCCCAAACTAGGGCCGCGCCGGCGGTCCCGCGCGCCGCGGTCGGGAAAAGGTCCGGGCCACGCACGGCGGAATCACCGCGCTTTCCTCATGCGGACGGGCCCGGTACGCGCTCGGCGTCTCGCCGACCAGCTCCGTGAAGCGCGAACTGAACGAACCCAGCGAGGTGCAGCCGACCGCGAGACATACCTCGGTGACGCTCAGGTCCCCCCGCCGCAGCAGCGCCTTCGCCCGCTCGATCCGCCGTGTCATCAGGCAGGTGTAGGGCGTCTCCCCGAACGCGGCCCGGAAGCTCCGCTGGAAGTGGCCCGGCGACATCAGCGCGGTCCGCGCGAGCGACGCCATGTCGAGCGGCTCGGCGTACGCGCGGTTGATCCGGTCGCGGGCCCGGCGGAGGCGGACGAGGTCGTCGGGGGTCACGCCTCCCAGAGTCGCACGGGCACGCGGGCGGAGGGGGCGCACGGGAACTACGGGGAGGGGAAGGACCGGCCAGGAGCCGGAGGAACGGAAGGTCGGGGTGAGCCGGGGGAGCGGGAAGGGCCGGAGGAACGGTAGGGGCCGGAGGAACGGCAGGGGTGGTAGGGGCGGGAGCGACGGGAAAGGCCGGAAGGGCCGCGGCGCGGAGAGAGCCGCGGGCGTGGGGAGAGCCGGAAGGGGCCCGGCCGGAATTCGTATTCCGGCCGGGCCCCTTCGCGAAGTCCACTACCCCGTCGACCTGCGATGGTGCACCGATCGCGGGTCGTGGTGACGGGTGGTCAGGCCTTCTTGGTCTCCCAGAAGATCTTGTCGATCTGGGCGATGTAGTCCAGCGCCTTCTGGCCCGTCGCCGGGTCGGTGGACGCCTTGGCGGCCGAGAGGGCCTTCAGGGCGTCGTTGACCAGCTGGTGCAGCTCCGGGTACTTCTCGAAGTGCGGGGGCTTGAAGTAGTCGCTCCACAGCACCGAGACGTGGTGCTTGGCGAGCTCGGCGCGCTGCTCCTTGATGACGGTGGCACGCGTCTGGAAGTGCGGGTCGTCGTTGGCGGCCATCTTCTCCTGCACGGCCTTCACCGACTCCGCCTCGATGCGGGCCTGGGCCGGGTCGTACACACCGCAGGGCAGGTCGCAGTGTGCGCTGACCTTGACCTTGGGGGCAAACAGGCGGGAAAGCATGGAGCATTCCTTCCTCGTGATCGTCTTCTCAGGTGGGACATTACTCCCTGGGAGAGGCGAAATAACGAGTGCCCCCATCGGCTTAGGACAAAAGTCCGGGGTCGGACCCAGACTGGTGGAGGATAGGACCGGGGAGGTGCCGGGAATGCCGGAGCTGTCGCAGGAGACCGAGCACGGAAGGGCCGTACTGCCCTTCGGGTGGGCCGAGGTGACCGGGCCGTCCATGGTGCCGACGCTGTTGCACGGGGATCTGCTGGTGGTGCAGTACGGCGCCCGGATCAGGCCCGGCGACATCGTCGTACTGCGGCATCCGTTCCAGCAGGACCTGCTGGTCGTCAAGCGGGCCGCCGAGCGGCGCGACGGGGCGTGGTGGGTGCTCGGGGACAACGCCTACGCCGGCGGCGACAGCACCGACTACGGTGCCGTGCCCGAGGACCTGGTACTGGGCAAGGCGCGGTTCCGCTACCGGCCGCCGGCCGCCGGCCGGCGCTCGCCGTGGGCGCTGGTGTGCTGGGCGCTGTCCGCCGCGAGGCCCGTCTTCGCCGACCGGTCCGCCTCCAGGCGCTTGCGGGCCCGGTAGGCGGCGACGTTGGCGCGGGTCGCGCAGCGGTCCGAGCAGTAGCGCCGGGAGCGGTTGGTGGAGGTGTCGAGGTAGGCGTTGCGGCACGGGGGCGCCTCGCACAGGCCGAGGCGGTCGACGCCGTACTCGGTGAGATGGAACGCCAGGCCCATTGCGGCGATCGCCGCGTAGCCGGCGGTCGCGTTCGACGGGTGGTCCGCCAGGTGCATGTGCCACAGCGGGCGGCCGTCCTCGTCCCGGTGGTCGTGCCCGGAGATCTGCGGGCTGACCGGGAACTCCAGGAGCAGTGAGTTCAGCAGGTCGACGGCGAGGGTCTCGTCGCCGCCGTCGGCCGCCTCGAAGACCGCGCGCAGCCTGGCCCGGACCGAGCGGAACCGGGTGACGTCGGCCTCGGTCGCGCGCCGGGCCGCCGACGCGTTGGCGCCGAAGAGGTCACGGACGGCCTCCACCGAGGTCAGGGAGTCCTTGCCCCGGGCCGGTTCCTCGCTGTTGACGAGGCGCACGGCGTGCTCCGAGTAATAGGCCAGTTCCACTTGTAGTCCTTACGGAGGCGCTCTATGGTCGTGGATGCGATCGGGTAACAGCCGATCGTGCTTCCAGGGTATTACGTAGGTGACTGAAGAGGGGGCTCCCATGACCACCCGTACCGGAACCGACTGGCAGGCCTGGCAGGAGAGCTGGGACCGGCAGCAGGAGTGGTACATGCCCGACCGGGAGGACCGCTTCCGGATCATGCTCGACATGGTCGAGGCCCTCGCCGGCCCCACGCCCCGCGTCCTCGACCTCGCCTGCGGCACCGGCAGCATCACCGGCCGGCTGCTGGCCCGGCTGCACGGCGCCACCAGCACCGGTGTCGACCTCGACCCGGCCCTCCTCGCCATCGCCGAGGGCACCTTCGCGGACGACGGCCGGGTCTCGTTCGTCGCGGCCGACCTCAAGGACCCCGACTGGACGAAGGCACTGCCCTACGACTCCTACGACGCCGTCCTCACCGCCACCGCCCTGCACTGGCTGCACAGCGGACCCCTCGCCGTCCTCTACGGCCAGATCGCGCAACTCGTCCCCGACGGCGGTGTGTTCATGAACGCGGACCACATGAGCGACGAGACGACCCCCCGGATCAACGCGGCCGAACGGGCCCGCCGGCACGCGGACATGGACCGGGCCCGGCGGGACGGCGCGCTCGACTGGGCCGAGTGGTGGCGGCTCGCCGCCCAGGACCCGGTCCTCGCCGCACCGACCGCCCGCCGTCACGAGATCTACGGCGAGCACGCCGAGGGCGACACACCCTCCGCCGCGTGGCACGCGCGCGTGCTGCGCGAGAAGGGGTTCGCGGAGGCGCGCCCGGTGTGGTGCTCGCCCTCCGACACCCTGCTGCTCGCCCTCAAGTAGGCGGACGCGACGAGGGGCGGTACGGAGACCCGTACCGCCCCTCGCTCGTCGGCTAGAGCACCTTGGACAGGAAGGACTGGGTCCGCTCCTGCTGCGGGTTGGTGAGGACGTCGCGCGGGTGGCCGGACTCGACGACCACACCGCCGTCCATGAAGACGAGACTGTCGCCGACCTCGCGGGCGAAGCCCATCTCGTGGGTGACGACGATCATCGTCATCCCGGACTCGGCGAGGTCGCGCATGACGTCGAGGACGTCACCGACCAGCTCCGGGTCGAGCGCCGAGGTCGGCTCGTCGAACAGCATCAGCTTCGGGTCCATCGCCAGCGCCCGGGCGATCGCCACCCGCTGCTGCTGGCCGCCGGAGAGCTGCGAGGGGTAGCTCCCCGCCTTGTCGGCCAGGCCCACCCGCTCCAGGAGCTGCATCGCGCGCTCCCTGGCCTGCGCCTTGCCCGCGCCCCGGACCTGAATGGGCGCCTCGGTGATGTTCTCCACGGCGGTCATGTGCGGGAACAGGTTGAAGCGCTGGAAGACCATGCCGATGTCCCGGCGCTTCATGGCCACTTCGCGGTCGCGCAGCTCGTAGAGCTTGTCGCCCTGCTGCCGGTAGCCGACCAGCTCCCCGTCGACGTACAGCCGCCCGGCGTTGATCTTCTCCAGGTGGTTGATGCACCGCAGGAAGGTCGACTTGCCGGAGCCGGAGGGGCCGATGAGGCAGAACACCTCGCCCGACCGGACCTCCAGGTCGATGCCCTTGAGCACCTCGACCGGGCCGAACGACTTGTGGACGCCCTCGGACTTGACCATGAGGGCCGCCGGGGCCTTGGCCGCGGACTCGCTCCCGGTGAGCTCCTCGCTCATGCCGTGCCTCCCTTCGGACGGCCGATGGACAGCACGTTCGCCTTGATCTTCTGGAACGGCGTCGGCGGCAGCGCGCGGCTGGAACCGCGGGCGTAGTACCGCTCGATGTAGTACTGCCCGACGCTCAGGACCGAGGTCATGATCAGGTACCAGGCGGCGGCGAGGAAGTACATCTCCACCGGGGCACCCGAGTTCTGGCCGATGTCCTGGGCGTAGCGGAACAGCTCCGGATACTGGACGGCCGCCACGAGCGAGGTCGTCTTCAGCATGTTGATGACCTCGTTGCCCGTCGGCGGCACGATCACCCGCATCGCCTGCGGGATCACGATCCGGCGCAGCGTCTTGGCGTGACTCATGCCCAGCGCGTGTGACGCCTCCGTCTGCCCCTCGTCCACGGCGAGCAGACCGGCACGGCAGATCTCCGCCATGTACGCGGCCTCGTTGAGACCGAGGCCGAGCAGCGCCGTCAGCAACGGCGTCATGAAGTCCGACCAGTAGTCCTTGTAGATCGGACCCAGGTTGATGTACTCGAAGACCAGGCCCAGGTTGAACCAGAGGAACAGCTGGACGAGGACCGGGGTGCCGCGGAAGAACCAGATGTAGAACCACGCGATGGACGAGGTCACCGGGTTCTTCGACAGCCGCATCACGGCGAGGACGATGCCGCCGACGATGCCGATCACCATGGACAGGACCGTCAGCAGCAGGGTCTTGCCCACACCGGTCAGGATGCGGTGGTCGAAGAAGTAGTCCGGTACGGCATGCCAGTTGATCTTGCCCTGGCCGAACGCGTAGACGATCGCGACGAGGAGCGCGATCGCGACGACGGCGGACACGTACCGCCCGTAGTGCCGGACCGGAACGGCCTTGATGGTCTCCGGGGCGGCCGGGGGAGTGTCCTTCGGCCCGGTCGCCCTGTCGGTGTCAGTAGTCACGGGGATTGCCCTTCAGTGCCCGCTCGGAACCGCGGTCACTTGCCGCCGTTGACAGCGGCCGACTTGACCGCGCCGTCCTGGGCGCCCCACTTCTCCAGGATCTTCTCGTACTCGCCGCTCTTGATCACCGCGTCCACCGCGGCCTGCAGCGCGTCCCGGAGCTGGGTGTCGCTCTTGGCGACCGCGATGCCGTACGGCGCCGCCTCGACCTGGTCGCCGACGATCTGGAAGTCCTTGCCGCCGCCGGAGGTCTTCACCGCGTACGCGGCGACCGGGAAGTCGGAGGAGGCGGCGTCCGCACCCTTCGACCGCAGCCGGGTCTGGGCCTGCTGGTCGTCGTCGAACGCCTCGATGGTGATCTTCTTGCCGCCCGTACACTTCTTCGTCTCGGACTTGGCGAGGTCCTCGGAGACGGTGCCGCGCTCGACGGCGAGCTTCTTGCCGCACAGGTCGGACCAGGTGGCGATGGACCCGGTGTCGCCCTTGCGGGTGTAGATCGAGACACCCGCGGTCAGGTAGTCGACGAAGTCGACGCCCTCGCCGACCTTCTTGCCGGTGTCCGGGTCGACGCCGTTCTGGCGGTTCTTGTTGTCGGTCATCGCGGACATGGCGATGTCGTAGCGGTTGGAGCGCAGGCCGGTCAGCAGTCCGTCGAAGGTGCCGTTCTCGAACTGGAACGTCACGCCGAGCTGCTTGCCCATCGCCGCCGCCAGGTCGGGGTCGAGACCGACGACCTTGCCGGAGGAGTCCTTGAACTCCACCGGGGCGTACGCGATGTCCGAGCCGACCTTGACGACGCCCGCGGACCGGATCGCCTTGGGGAGCTTGGACGCCAGCGGTGCCGTGCTGGCACTGCCGGAGTCGTTCTTCTTGGTCTGGTCACCGCAGCCGGTGAGCAGCAGGGCGCCGGCGACCGCGATCGCACCGACCGCTGCTAGCCGGTTGTGCGCGGCGGTCGTACGACGGGTGGAGCGTGCGGTCATTGGGGTCCTCCGGCGGATGGATGGAGTTGCCGATGGGTCGACGAGAACACACAGCCTCGGGTGTCGCGACCTTGTGTGATTAGGGCATCTTGCCATTCGGACTGAACCATTCAGGGGACCGGTCATGTCAAAATCGGATAACGGGTGACCCCCGAACCGTTCCAGGTCGGCGTATCGCGGCGGACCATCTGCGGGAATCCTCCATTCCGGCCGGAGGATCTCCGGCCCGTCCCGGGATGCGGTCGGCCGCCGCCGGAGAACCACTCGAGGGCCGAACGCCCCCCGGTCCAGGGCCGACGCGATTGCGCTGCCCGGATGTGACCTTGCACGTATTGGACTCGTCCCCGTGCCGTCCGTCCGGTAAGAAGGTTCTTTACACCCCTCATCCGGGGCTCAGGGCGCGTGTGCGGCGCGCCCGTCGCGCAGGTGCTGGTACGCACCACTGACAGGGCCCTGCGCGGTGCCCGCCCACCCCTTACCAGGGAGTGGCCACCCTCAGACCATGATTACTTAAGGGGTAAGACAAAGTGGCAGCGGAGATCGTCAATCCTCGCAGCGACACCAGTACGGACCAGGACGGCGGGGCCGAGCCCCTCGATTCCTTCGATCCGGCGTTCGCGCTGCACCGCGGCGGCAAGATGGCTGTGCAGGCCACCGTGCCGATCCGCGACCGGGACGACCTGTCCCTGGCGTACACACCCGGCGTCGCGCGCGTGTGCACCGCGATCGCGGAGCAGCCGGAACTCGTCTACGACTACACCTGGAAGTCCTCCGTGGTGGCGGTCGTGACGGACGGCACGGCCGTCCTCGGACTCGGGGACATCGGTCCCGAGGCCTCCCTCCCGGTGATGGAGGGCAAGGCGATCCTGTTCAAGCAGTTCGGCGGCGTGGACGCGGTGCCGATCGCGCTGGACTGCACGGGTGTCGACGAGATCATCGAGACCGTGGTCCGGCTCGCGCCCTCCTTCGGGGGCGTCAACCTGGAGGACATCTCGGCGCCGCGGTGCTTCGAGATCGAGCGCAGGCTCCAGGAGCGGCTGGACATCCCGGTGTTCCACGACGACCAGCACGGTACGGCGATCGTGACGCTGGCCGCGCTGCGCAACGCGGCACGGCTGACCGGGCGCGGCCTCGGCGACCTGCGGGCCGTGATCTCGGGCGCGGGCGCGGCCGGTGTCGCCATCGCCAAGTTCCTGCTGGAGGCGGGGCTCGGCGATGTCGCCGTCGCCGACCGCAAGGGCGTGGTCTCGCGCGACCGGGACGATCTGACGCCGGTCAAGCGGGAGTTGGCCGAGATCACCAACAGGGCAGGGATCTCGGGGTCGTTGGAGGCGGCGCTGGAAGGCGCCGACGTCTTCATCGGCGTCTCCGGCGGTACGGTGCCGGAGCCGGCCGTGGCCTCCATGGCGCCGGGCGCCTTCGTCTTCGCCATGGCCAACCCCAACCCCGAGGTGCACCCCGACGTGGCGCACAAGTACGCGGCGGTCGTCGCGACGGGCCGGTCGGACTTCCCGAACCAGATCAACAACGTGCTGGCGTTCCCCGGGGTCTTCGCGGGCGCGCTCCAGGTGCGGGCCTCCCGGATCACCGAGGGGATGAAGATCGCGGCGGCCGAGGCGCTGGCGGGTGTCGTCGGCGACGACCTCGCCGCCGACTACGTCATTCCGTCGCCGTTCGACGAGCGGGTCGCCCCCGCCGTGACGGCGGCGGTCGCCGCCGCCGCCCGCGCGGAGGGCGTGGCCCGACGCTGACGTCCGCCCGACGGCCCCGCCCGCTTCTTGGGCGGGGCCGTTCGTCTTCCCCGGTCCGCCGGTCCGCCGGTCCCCCTGTCCCTCTTCTCGCCGGTCCGGCCTTCTCGCTTGTCCGGCCTTCTCGCTTGTCCGGCCGTCCGCCGGTCCGTCCGCCTGTCCGCCTGTCCGGCCGTCCGGCCGCCCGCCCGCCCGAGTGAACCAGGGACGGGGCGGTGTTCCTCGATGCCGGGGGATGTCACTCAGCCCCGCGGGATGACGCTCATCCCGTCCGGTGGCCGGAGGCGCGATCACCATTCCGACTTCCGCCGACGCTGCTGCTGCCGCCTCCGCTGTTGTTGCTGCCGCTTTGCGGCGCGGGCGGCATCACTCGGCCCTGGGGGAGGGGGGATCAGTCCCAGGGATGTATCACTTAGCGCAGGGGTGTAACACTTTTCGGGCGGTATCACCCAGCCCGTCCGGCGTTGGAGGACGAGGGCTGGGCGACGCCGTGCAGCGCCGTGTGGGGCGGCGGGGGCGGCAGCCCGCCTTGGCAAGAGGGTAAGTGTCACACCGTCCGGTCGTTCCCCGCGCAACCGGCGGAGCCTATGGTCGACGTCATGTTCGCCGTCTACGCCGCCCGAATCGACCGCGACCAGCCGCTCTCCGGCCTGGAGCTGGGGGAGCGTCCCGCCCCCGGGGCCCGGCCGGGCTGGAGCACCGTCGACGTCAGGGCCGCCTCCCTCAACCATCACGATCTGTGGTCCCTGCGCGGCGTCGGCCTCGCGGAGGACAAGCTGCCGATGATCCTCGGGTGCGACGCCGCCGGTGTCGACGAGGACGGCAACGAGGTCGTCCTGCACTCCGTCATCGGCCAGACCGGCCACGGCGTCGGCCCCCGGGAACCCCGCTCCATCCTCACCGAGCACTACCAGGGCACCTTCGCCGAACAGGTCGCCGTCCCGACGTGGAACGTGCTGCCGAAGCCCAAGGAACTCTCCTTCGAGGAGGCCGCCTGTCTGCCCACCGCGTGGCTGACGGCGTACCGCATGCTCTTCACCAACGCCGGGGTGCGGCCCGGTGACTCGGTGCTCGTGCAGGGCGCGGGCGGCGGGGTCGCCACGGCCGCCATCGTCCTGGGCAGGGCGGCGGGGCTGCGGGTCTTCGCGACCAGCCGGGACGAGGCCAAGCGGAAGCGGGCGCTGGAACTGGGTGCCGTGGAGGCGCTGGAACCGGGAGCGCGGCTGCCGCAGCGCGTGGACGCCGTCATCGAGACCGTCGGCGCGGCCACCTGGTCGCACTCCGTCAAGTCCCTGCGGCCCGGCGGCACGATCGTCATCTCCGGTGCCACCAGCGGCGACCGCCCCTCACACGCCGAACTGACCCGGATCTTCTTCCTCGAACTCAAGGTCGTCGGCTCCACGATGGGCACCAAGGACGAGTTGGAAGACCTGCTGTCCTTCTGTGCCACCACCGGCGTCCGTCCGGTGATAGACGAGATCCTCCCGCTCGACCGCGCTCGTGAGGGCTTCGAGCGCCTCGCCTCCGGCGACCAGTTCGGCAAGATCGTCCTCACGAACGCCTAGCGTTTCCCCTTCTCCCCCTGCTCCCCCTGCTCCCCCTGCTCCTCCTGCTCCTCCTTCTCCAGCGCTCCGCTCCCTTCCCTTCCCCTCCCGTCTTCCTCTCCTCCTCGTTCATTTTCTGCGGTCGGTCCGGGCTTCCCGGGTCGGCCGCAGCCGCGTGTCAACCTCGATTGACGAGCGCGCCGCGTCAATGTACGTTGACAGCATGACCGAAGCGACGGATCTCGCCGAGCGAGCCGGTGACCGTGACCCGCGGATCGGCCTGCGGGCCGTCGCCGCGCTGCGCAGGCTGCTGGATCAACTGGAGGCCGTGCAGGTGCGTGCCGCGCGCAATCAGGGCTGGTCGTGGCAGGAGATCGCCGCGGAGCTCGGTGTCAGCAGGCAGGCCGTGCACAAGAAGTACGGGAGGCATTGATGTTCGAACGGTTCACGAAGGACGCCCGAGCCGTCGTCCAGGACGCGATGGAGCAGCGGGAGCGTTCGGGGGCCCGGTCCGTCGAGCGCGAACACCTGCTGCTCGCCCTCCTGGACCGCGAGGCGAGCCGCACCTCGTTCGTCCTGGGTGCCCTCGGCCTCACCCCCGAACGCAAGGAGTCCGTACGGCAGGGTCTCGCCGACGCCCGTCGGCGGGCCGGTCTCTCGCAGGCCGAGTCGGAGGCGCTGGCCGGGCTCGGGATCGACGTCACGGCCATCGTCGCCCGGGTCGAGGAGGCCCACGGGGTCGGCGCGATGTCCGGTGACCGCCAGAGGAAGGAGTGGTGGTCGGACCGCCGCTCCTTCGGCCGGGGCGCCAAGGACGTCCTGGAGAAGGCCCTGCGCATCGCCGTCGGCCGGCGCGACCGGCACATCGGCGACGAGCACCTCCTGCTCGCCCTCACCGTCCTCCCGGGCACCCCCGGGGAGGTGCTCGCCGATCACGGGGTGACCCACGAGTCCGTGACACGGGTGCTGTACGGCGAGGGTCAGGGCGAGGCCGGGGGCGAGGCCAAGGCGGGCTGACGGCCGGCGTCGGCGCGCGTCCGCCCCGGCCCAGCCGTGCGGCTCAGGTTCTCGGAGTGCGCAGCACCGCTCCGATGTGTGCCGCCGCCGTAGCCAAGTGTCGTCGCGTGTTGCGGAGTTGGGACTCGGTGACGCCCTGGTCGCGGGCCGTGTCCCGGATGTCGTCCCGGAAGCGGTCCAGGAGACGGTCCAGGTCGCGGACCGGGTCGCCGGTGGGGTCCTCGTGGGCCCACGCCGGTTCGTACTCGGCGGGGAAGTCCTCCGGAGTCCGGGAGTACTCGGGGGTGGGGGGCTCGGCCGGGGCCTTCGCCGACTTGGGCGCGCTGGTGCGGCCGAACCCGAACTCCTTCCCGAAGTCCTTGCCGAAGTCGCCGAACTCCTTGGCCAGTTCGGTCAGGCTCTCCCGGACCCCCGAAGGCCAGTCGCCGTGCGCGAAGTGGTCCTGGGCCTGCTCCTGGACCCGGTGGGCTATGCGCTGCACTTCCTCCTGGGCCTGGGCCCACGCGCGGGTCTGTGCCTCCTTGGCCTGACGGCGGGCCTGCTGGGCCTCCTCGCGGGCCCGGCGGCTCTCGTCCTTGGCCCGCCTGGCCTGCTCCTTCCACTCCTGCTTGACGCGGCGCATCTCCTCCTTGGTGGCGTGCCACGCCTCCTTGTCGCCGGCGTCGACGAAGTCGCCGAAGGAGCCGTCGCGTTCGGTGCCCCGGGCGTCACCGCTCCCGGCTGCCTTGCGGGCCTCGGAGGCCGCCGCGCGCATCTCGCGCCGCAGATCGCCCGCCGCGCCCCGGACATCGGCACGGATCTCGGCGGCCAGCTCGGCGACCGACTCGCGGATCTCCAGTTCCAGGTCCGCCAACTCGCCCCTGCGGTCGGCCAGTTCGGCCCGGCCGGCGTCAGTGATGGCGTACACCTTGCGGCCGCCCTCGCTGGTGTGGGTGACCAGGCCCTCCGCCTCCAGCTTGGACAGGCGCGGATAGACCGTGCCCGCCGACGGTGCGTACAGCCCCTGGAAACGCTCTTCCAGGAGGCGGATGACCTCGTAGCCGTGGCGGGGGGCCTCGTCGAGCAGCTTCAGCAGGTAGAGGCGGAGTCGGCCGTGGGCGAAGACGGGGGGCATGTCAGAGCACCTTCTTGTCGGTCGTGCCGTCGGCCGCCGCGGTGGGCGGACCACCGGCCGGGCCGGAAACGGAATGGTCCCCCGAGTCGGTCTCATCCTCATCCCCGGCAGCAACTGCCGTGCTGCCAGCAGTGGTTGGGGCGGAGTCCTTCTCGACGCCGACGCCCCCCTCGACACCGGCCTCTGTCTCGACCCGGGTGTCGACGTGCGGGCCGGGGTGCGGGTCGGAGTGGCTGTCGTCCGGGCCGTCGGCCTCCCGGGCGCCGGCGTCGCCCCCGTCCTCCGCCGGTGGCCGGCGCAGCAGGGCGATCGAGCCGGAGACGGTGGTGGCCTTGAGGGTGCCGGTGCCGGCGCCGAGGCGGCCGGTGATCTTGTGGGCACCCCACTGGCCGTGGACGCGCAGGTCCTCGAAGGCGCTGGAGATCCTGCCGCTCGCGGTGTTCGCCTCGACGCGGGCGTCCGTCGGGTGCGGCAGCCTTATGGCGATCTCACCCGAGACGCTGTTCAGCCTGATGTCGGTGGGGCCGCCCGGGTCGAGGTCGACGATCATCGAGCCGCTCACCGAGTCGGCGCGCACGGAGGAGCCCGAACCCTCGACGACCGTGAGGTCCCCGGAGACGGAGTTGAAGCGGAGGTCGCCGGTGACGGCCTGCGCCTCCAGGTTCCCCGACACCGTGTCCGCGCGGACCGGGCCGGAGAGACTCACGAGGGTCGTGTCACCGGTGACTCCCCGCACCGTGGAGGGGCCGCTCATCCCGGAGACGACGGCGGCGGCGCCGACCACGCCCACCTCGACACGGGTGCTCGCGGGGACCGCCAGGGAGACCACCGCACTGCGCCGCCACCCCTGGCGGTCGAGCCACTTGAGGAAGCCCTTCCAGGGGAGGTCGTCGTAGGCCACGGTCAGTGTGCCGTCCTCCTGGGTCACGACGAGGGGCGGGCCCTCGATGTGGGAGACCTCCAGGCGGGCGGAACCTTCTTCCGTCCCCACGACGTTCACTGTTCCGTTGACGATGCGTACGTGGAGCTCGCGTACGGGCTCGTCGAACGTGAGCTTCTGGGGCTCTGCGACGGACCACTCGGACATGGGGCATACCTCCTAGGCCGGACTGCACAGGAGACGACGCGCCATATCGCGTCTTCCAAGAAACACGATATATCGCGGTGAGGGAAAGTCAAGACACCCGATCGGGTGACCCCGGGTCGTCGGAGACGAACGCCACCTCCCGGCGGGCGCGCATGGCGACGAGGAAAGGGCAGGCCAGAACGTCTGGCCTGCCCTTCGGTTCGGTTCTCCTGGCGGCCCGTCCACGCACAGGCGACCGGCACCGCGCGTCGGATCTGCTACCTGCTACCTGCTGCCCGCTATTCGTCGTCGTCCTCGTCGTCGTCCAGTCGCGCCAGCCAGGTCGCTAGGCGCTCGACCGGGACCTCGAAGTCCGGGTTGAGGTCGACGAAGGTCCGCAGCTGTTCGGCGAGCCACTCGAAGGTGACCTCTTCCTCGCCGCGCCGCTTCTCCAGCTCTTCGATGCCACGGTCGGTGAAGTACACAGGTGCTCCGGACGGAAGTCGACTGACACGTACCCGGCCAGGTTAACGGGACTTCCCGCCCCCACGGGCAGGGGCCCGGCGCCGAGTCTGGTCGACTCGGAACCGGGCCCCTGTCAGGCGTTTCGGCGGCTCAGGCCTCGAACACCTCGCGTACCAGCTGCTCCTGCTCGGCCTGGTGGCGCTTGGCCGAACCGACCGCCGGGGACGAGGAGTGCGGGCGGGAGATCCGCCGCAGCCGCTCGCCGTGCGGCACGTCCGCGCCGACCGCCAGGTCCAGGTGGTCGATCAGGTTCAGGGCGATGAACGGCCAGGCACCCTGGTTGGCCGGCTCCTCCTGGGCCCACAGGTACTTCTCGACGTTCGGGAACTTGGCGATCTCCGCCTGGAGTTCGGCACCCGGCAGCGGGTACAGACGCTCGACGCGGATGATCGCGATGTCCGTGGCGCCGCGCTTGGTGCGCTCGGCCTCCAGGTCGTAGTACAGCTTGCCGGAGACGAAGACGACCTTGCGGACGGCGGACGGGTCCGTCACCGAGGCGTCGCCGATGACCGGGCGGAACTGACCCGACGTGAACTCCTCCGCCTTCGACGCGGCTGCCTTCAGGCGCAGCATCGACTTCGGGGTGAAGACCACCAGCGGCTTGTGGTGCGGGTTGTGCACCTGCCACCGCAGGAGGTGGAAGTAGTTCGACGGCAGGGTCGGCGCCGCGACCGTCATGTTGTTCTGGGCGCAGAGCTGCAGGAACCGCTCGACCCGGGCCGAGGAGTGGTCCGGGCCCTGCCCCTCGTAGCCGTGCGGGAGGAGGAGGGTGACGCCGGAGGTCTGGCCCCACTTCTGCTCCGCCGCCGAGATGTACTCGTCGACCACGGTCTGCGCGCCGTTGACGAAGTCGCCGAACTGCGCCTCCCACATCACCAGCGCGTCCGGGCGGGCCAGCGAGTAGCCGTACTCGAAGCCCATGACCGCGTACTCGGAGAGCAGGGAGTCGTAGACGTTGTACCGCGCCTGGTCCTCGGCGAGGTACTGGAGCGGGGTGTAGTCCTCGCCCGTCTCACGGTCGATGAGGACCGCGTGCCGCTGGCCGAAGGTGCCGCGGCGGGAGTCCTGGCCGGAGAGGCGCACCGGGGTGCCCTCAAGGAGCAGCGAGCCGATGGCGAGGGTCTCGCCCATGCCCCAGTCGATCGTGCCGTCCTCGACCATCGCCGCCCGGCGCTGGAGCTGCGGAAGCAGCCGCGGGTGGACGTGGAACTGGTCGGGGATGTTGACCTGGGACTCGGCGATGCGCTTCACGACCTCCGCGGAGATCGCGGTGGAGACGGCGACCGGGAACTCGGCCCGCGAGTCCGACATCGGCGCCACGCCCGGCTGGGCGGTCGCCTCGCGGACCTCGGTGAAGACCTTCTCCAGCTGGCCCTGGTAGTCCTGGAGGGCCTGCTCGGCCTCTTCCAGGGTGATGTCGCCGCGACCGATGAGCGACTCGGTGTACAGCTTGCGCACCGAGCGCTTCTTGTCGATCAGGTCGTACATCAGGGGCTGGGTGAAAGCCGGGTTGTCCGACTCGTTGTGACCGCGGCGCCGGTAGCAGATGAGGTCGATCACCACGTCCTTGTTGAACGCCTGACGGAACTCGAAGGCCAGCCGCGCGACGCGCACGACGGCCTCGGGGTCGTCGCCGTTCACGTGGAAGATCGGGGCCTCGATCATGCGGGCCACGTCGGTGGCGTACATGGACGAGCGGGAGGACTCCGGGGCGGCGGTGAAGCCGACCTGGTTGTTGATGACGATGTGGACCGTGCCGCCGGTGCGGTAGCCGCGCAGCTGCGACATGTTGAGGGTCTCGGCCACCACGCCCTGGCCCGCGAAGGCCGCGTCACCGTGCAGGGCGACCGGCAGGACCGTGAAGTCCGTGCCGCCCTTGTTGATGATGTCCTGCCGGGCGCGGACGATGCCCTCGATGATCGGGTCGACCGTCTCCAGGTGGGAGGGGTTCGCCGCCAGCGACACCTTGATCTGCTCGCCGTCCAGGCCGGTGAAGGTCCCGTGGGCGCCCAGGTGGTACTTCACGTCACCGGAGCCGTGCATCGACTTCGGGTCGAGGTTGCCCTCGAACTCACGGAAGATCTGGGCGTACGACTTGCCGACGATGTTGGCGAGGACGTTCAGCCGGCCGCGGTGGGCCATGCCGATGACGACCTCGTCCAGACGGGACTCGGCCGCGCTGTCGATCACCGCGTCGAGCAGCGGGATGACGGACTCGCCGCCCTCCAGGGAGAAGCGCTTCTGGCCGACGTACTTGGTCTGGAGGAAGGTCTCGAAGGCCTCCGCCGCGTTGAGCCGGCGCAGGATGCGCAGCTGCTCCTCGCGCTCCGGCTTGGAGTGCGAGCGCTCGATGCGGTCCTGGATCCACTTGCGCTGCTTCGGGTCCTGGATGTGCATGAACTCGACGCCGGTGGTGCGGCAGTACGAGTCGCGCAGCACGCCGAGGATGTCGCGCAGCTTCATCAGGGACTTGCCGGCGAAGCCGCCGACCGCGAACTCCCGCTCCAGGTCCCACAGGGTGAGGCCGTGCTCGGTGATGTCCAGGTCGGGATGCTTGCGCTGGCGGTACTCCAGCGGGTCGGTGTCGGCCATGACGTGGCCACGGACCCGGTAGGAGTGGATCAGCTCGAAGACACGGGCGGCCTTGGTGACGTCGTCGTCGTGGCTGGCGTCGATGTCCCGGAGCCAGCGGACCGGCTCGTAGGGGATGCGCAGCGCCTCGAAGATGTCGTCGTAGAAGCCGCTCTCGCCGAGCAGGAGGTTCGCGACGATCCGCAGGAACTCGCCGGAGGCGGCGCCCTGGATGACCCGGTGGTCGTAGGTCGACGTGAGCGTCATGACCTTGGAGATGCCGAGCTTGTTCAGGGTGTCCTGGGAGGTGCCCTGGAACTCCGCCGGGTAGTCCATGGAGCCGACGCCCATGATGACCGACTGGCCGGGCATCAGCCGCGGCACCGAGTGGACCGTGCCGAGGCCGCCGGGGTTGGTCAGGGAGACCGTCACACCGGTGAAGTCGTCCATCGTCAGCTTGCCGTCACGGGCGCGGCGGACGATGTCCTCGTAGGCCTGCCAGAACTCGAAGAAGTTCAGCGTCTCGGCCTTCTTGATGCCGGCGACGACGAGCTGGCGGTCGCCGTTGGGCTTCACCAGGTCGATGGCGAGACCGAAGTTGACGTGCTCCGGCTTGACCAGGGTCGGCTTGCCGTCCTTCTCCACGAAGGAGTGGTTCATCGACGGCATGGCCTTGATGGCCTGCACCATCGCGTAGCCGATGAGGTGGGTGAAGGAGATCTTCCCGCCCCGGGCGCGCTTCAGGTGGTTGTTGATGACGATGCGGTTGTCGAAGAGCAGCTTGACGGGGACCGCGCGCACGGACGTCGCCGTGGGGACCTCGACCGAGGCGTTCATGTTCTTCGCGACCGCGGCGGCGGGGCCGCGCAGCGTCACGTACTCGGGACCGGCGGGGGCCTCCGTCGCGGGCTCGGCCTTCGGCTTGGCGGCCGGAGCCGGGGCGGCGGGCGCGGGTGCCGCGGCCTTGGCCGGCGCGGGGGCCGGAGCCGGCGCGGGGGCCGGGGCGGCGGGCGCGGGCTGGGGAGCGGCGGCGGGTGCCGGAGCGGGAACGGCCGCAGCCGCGGGCGCCGGGGTGGCGGGCGCCGCCGGGGCCGGCGTGGTGGTACCTGCGGCCCCCGCGGCCGCAGTACCCGCCGCGGCGGGGGTGGCGGCACCCGGCTTGTAGTCGGCGAAGAAGTCCCACCACGCTCGGTCTACCGAATTCGGGTCCTGGAGGTACTGCTGATAGATCTCGTCGACGAGCCACTCGTTGGGTCCGAACGCGGCAGCGGGGTTCTTGCCCGCTGGTTGGTCGGACTCGGTCGAGATGGTCGAGTTACTGGGGGACTGTGACGACACGGCGGCAACCGCCCTCTTCCGCTTCACAAGGTGATGGACAGCGGAAATAAAGGCTACGCCCCCATGACGGGGAAGGTCAGGTCGGGCCGGTCCATCGTCGCGTAAGTCACACCGGAAACCGTGTTTCGGGGGTTGAAATGGCGGGAAACAAGCGTGGTTCCGCTGCGGAACGGCCGCCTCCGACAGCGCCGTGCGCGCCCGGAGTGCGGGCCTCTGCCTGATCACACGTGTCTTCCAGCGACGACGCCCGTGGATCTTCCGGCTCCGCCTCGAACTTTACGTCAACTTGGAGCGGAGTGGACTCCCGGAAGAGTGACGATGATCCTGCAACCGCGGTCGGATTCGGCCACCGCGATCCGGCCGCCGTGCAGATCCACCGCCCAGCGGGCGATCGCCAGCCCCAGGCCCGTACCGCCGTCGCTGCCGGGTCCGTGCGGCGCGCGCACCGCCCCGCGGTTGAACCGCTCGAAGACCCGGTGCCACTCCGACTTCGGTATGCCGGGCCCCTCGTCCAGGACCTCAAGCTCCAACGACTCCGCAAGCGCCCCGCGCCGGGCCTTCACCGTCACCCGGCCGTGCGCCGGGCTGTGCTTGACCGCGTTGTCGATCAGGTTGGCCACGACCTGGTGGAGCCGCTCGGGGTCCGCGTGCGCGGTCAGCTCGGGCGGGGAGACGTCGAGGTGCAGATGGACGTCGGTACGGGTGTGGCTGCCGGAGCCGGAGGCGATGCCCGCGCGCGCGGAGGCCACCATGTTCGCCTCCTTGAGCACGCCCGACAGATACGGCCACACCTCGAACCGGCGGGTCTTGAGGGGGACGACGCCGTTGTCCAGGCGGGAGAGGTCGAGCAGCGTCTCGACCAGCCGCCCGAGCCTCTCCGTCTGCTTCAGCGCCGTACGCATGGTCTCGGGATCGGCGGCCGAGACGCCGTCGACGACGTTCTCCAGTACGGCCCGCAGGCCGGCGATGGGGGTGCGCAGCTCGTGCGAGACGTTCGCCACCAGCTCCTTGCGGTGGCGCTCCTGGGCCTCCAGCTCGTCGGCCATGACGTTGATGGTCCCGGCCAGGTCGCCCAGTTCGTCGCGGCGGTTCTCGCTCACCCGGCGCGTGTAGTCGCCCCGGGAGATGGAGCGGGCCACCGTGTTCATCTCGTCCAGCGGCGCGGTGAGCGAGTGGGCCACGAACTGCGTGATCAGCAGGGTGGCGATCATCGAGAAGACCGTGATGAAGCGGAGCTCCGTCTTGGTGTGCACCGCGATCATCGACAGGCCGGTGGTGATCAGCACCGCGATGACGACCAGCGCGCCCAGCTTGGTCTTGATCGAGAACGGGCGCACCCCGCCCCAGGGCTCCCCGGGGGTCCTCTGTCCGGGCGGCCCGCCGCTCATGGCGTCGGGGTCTCCAGCGCGTACCCGACACCGTGCACCGTGCGGATCCGCTCGGCGCCGATCTTCCGGCGCAGCGCCTTGATGTGGCTGTCCACGGTCCGGGTGCCGGAGGCGTCCGCCCAGTCCCACACCTCCGCGAGCAACTGCTCGCGGGAGAGCACGGCGCGCGGGGTGTTCGCCAGACAGACCAGCAGGTCGAACTCGGTGGGCGTGAGGTGCACGTCCTCGCTGCGCACCCGCACCCGGCGCTGCGCGTGGTCGATCTCCAGCTCGCCGAGGCGCAGTATCCCGCTGCGGGGCGTCGAGGCCGCGATGGCGGCCCGCTCCACCCGGCGCAGCAGGACGTGCACCCGCGCGGCCAGTTCGCGCATCGAGAACGGCTTGGTCATGTAGTCGTCGGCGCCGACACCGAGCCCGACCAGCATGTCGGTCTCGTCGTCGCGTGCGGTGAGCATCAGCACCGGCACCGGGCGCTGGGCCTGCACCCGGCGGCAGACCTCCAGGCCGTCGAAGCCGGGCAGCATGATGTCGAGGATCAGCAGATCGGGCTGCCAGGCCTCCGCGGTGTCCACGGCCGACGGCCCGTCTCCCGCGGTCTGCACGAGAAATCCCTCGGCGCGCAGGCGGGCCGCGATGGCGTCGACGATCGTCGGGTCGTCCTCGACCACCAGCACCCGGCGCTGCGCGCCCTGCGTGGCCGTGGCCGTGCCGCTGTGGGAGGTGTGTGTCTGCTCCATCGCCCGCCCCTGAGTGTGCTTTCCGGAATCAGTGGGGTGATCCCATGACTGCGCTTGACGCTTGAATGAACCGCGTCAGGAAAGCAGAGTACGGGGAGTCATCGCGCCTCTGCTATCCAGGTCGTACGGCGAGATGCACGACGTCGGGAACGCCTCGGGCAACGGGGATCTCTTCGGTACGCACCTGCTGGAACCCGGCATTCCGCAAGGTTCGCTCAAATTCCGGAGAGGGTTCCGCCGACCACACCGCGAGTACCCCGCCGGGCCTCAACACCCTTGCGCAGGACGCCAGTCCGGCCGCCGAGTAGAGGCCGTCGTTGCCTTCCGTGACGGTCCAGCCGGGCCCGTTGTCGATGTCGAGGCAGAGCGCGTCAAAAGTGGCGCACGTCTCATTGACGAATGTGACCAGATCCGTTTTCACCATCTCGGTGCGCGGATCGGCGAGGGCCACCGCGGAGAGCGCGGAGAGGGGTCCGGCGCGGTGCCAGTCGATGACGGCGGCTTCGCGTTCCACGACGGTGATCCGCCCCCAGCGGCGGTCGGCCGCCGCGTGCGCCAGTGAGAAGCCGACGCCCAGCCCGCCGATGAGTACGGCGGGTGCGGGGCGCCCGTCGAGCGCGGCGTACGCGGCGTCGACGAGCAGTCGCTCCGAGCGTCCGTCGGAGGTGTCCATCAGGAAGCAGCCGTTGGCGATGATCTGGAGGAGCTCGCCGTGCCGGCGCAGTACCACTTCCCCGTACGGGCCCTCGCGACGGTCCAGGACGAGGGGGGTGCCGTGATCAATGCCGTGATCGGTCGACTCGTGGGCGGCGGTCATGGCGGTCATCTTGGCAGTTTCACGGAGGCGGACCGCCGATGGATGAGGCGGACGTATAAAAAACCTCTGAGGTTGATGTGAATCGCCTGTCGCGTGGCGTCGGTCCCAGACAGGAGGGCGTGGGACGCGAACGCTGGGGCGAAACGGAAGGATGGTCCCTTGGTGGAACGGACCGCGACGGCCGGCCGCACGGCTACCTCCTCGCCCGCGGCGCCCCCGGAGGCGCCGCTGACCGACCCGGCCGGACTGCTGGACGGCGTGCCCGCCCAGCGCGGAGCCGCCGCCCCGGCCACCGTGCCGGCCGCCCCGGTGGAGCCGGCGCCCGAGGTGTTCCCGCCGCGCGCCGCCCGCCCGGCCCGGCTGCCGCTGCCCACTCCGGCGGGAACGCCGTTCACGTTCGGCTACGCGCTCGTGCTCGCCGCCACCTCACTGGTCGGGTGGTACGTCGGTCCCGCCGTCGCGCACGCCCTGCACCAGGCGTCCAGCACCGACGTGGCCCACCTGGTGCGGGACCCGCTCCTGGTGCTGCCGGCCAGCGCGCTGTGGATCGTGGGCGGGCCGGTCTCGACGTACGCGCTGCTCTTCCTGGTGGTGCTCACCGCTCTGGAGCGGCGGATAGGCGGGCTCCGCGCGGCCGGTGTCTTCCTGCTCGGGCATGTGCTCGCGACCCTCGCGACCGAGGTCCCCGTCGGGCTCGCGGTGCTGGCGGGACGCCTGCCCGAGAGTTCCCTGCACCGCCTCGACTACGGCATCAGCTTCGGGGTCGCCGCGAGTGTGGGCGCGATGGCGGGACTGCTCCCGGTCTGGCTGCGGTGGCCGCTGCTCATGGTCTACGGCGGTCTGCTGGTCCAGGACCTGATCACCTTCACCGACCCCATGACCGACTACGGGCACCTGCTCGCCCTGACGATCGGCGCCGCGACCTGGCCGCTGGTGCGGCGCTGGCACCGCGAACGCGCCTGACGCCGGAACCGGTTGTCAACTCCCTTGGTGCGGGCGGCTGTTGGTGTGTTCGGTGCCGCGGAGCGCGACCGTCCGGCACGGGCGTGAATCGCCTTTGGCGCTGAGCCGCCGAGAGGTTATGTTCGGGTGCGACGAGTCGCCCACGAGGAGTGAGAAGGACATGCCCGGTCGTCCGAGCGCGCGTTGACCTTGTAGGCCGTCACCGGCCTGTCATCGCGTGCTGCCCTCGATGTCGCGGCACAGCGAGCCTTCTCCCCCGCCTGAACAGTCCGCGCACGCCTGTCGTGCGCCGGGCGTCGGGCCTCGTCGTCGGCGACTCAAGGGGTCCCCGTGCCGCCCGCATCCTCCGACGTATCCGATTCCGGTCGGCCCGTTCCAGCGAGCCTGTGGCGGGACGGCGACTTCCGCAGACTCTGGGTGGGGCAGACGGCCTCCCAACTCGGCGAACAGGCGAGCCTGTTGGTCCTGCCGCTCCTCGCCGTCCTGACACTCGACGCCGGTGCCGGCCAGGTGGGCGTTCTCCGCGCGGTGGGGCAGGCGCCGGTCCTGCTGCTCTCGCTCCTCGCCGGCGCGTGGGTGGACAGGTGGCGCACCCGCACGGTGATGGTGCTGGCGGATGCCGGCCGGGCTCTCACCCTGGGCGCCGCCGCCGTGGCCGGCCTGCTCGGCGGGCTCGGCCTGCCCGCGCTGCTCGTGGTCGCCTTCGCCGTCGGGGCCCTGTCCGTCTTCTTCGACGTGGCGTACCAGGCGTCTCTCGTAGGGCTGGTGGAACGCGATCAGCTGGTGCGGGGCAACAGCGCGCTGGAGGGCAGCCGGTCGGCGGCGCAGATGGCCGGTCCCGCGCTGGGCGGCGCCGTGGTGTCACTGTTGTCGGCGCCGGTCGCCGCCGCCTCCGGCGCGCTGTTCTTCGCGCTGTCCTTCCTGTCGCTCCGCCGGATCCGGCGGACCGAATCGGTGCCGGAGCGCTCGGAGGGTGCCCCTCGGGTGTGGCGACGGATCCATGAGGGCCTCCGTTTCGTGGCCGCCGAGTCCGCGCTGCGGACCGTGTGCCTGGCCTCGGCCGCCTTCCAGTTCTCCTACGCGGCGACGACGACCGTCTATCTGCTCTTCCTGCCACGGGAGTTGCACCTCTCGGGCACCGTCGTCGGCCTGGCGCTCGCGGCGACGGGGCCGGGCGCACTCCTGGGCTCGATGCTCGCCGCCCGCCTGCCGGGCCGGTTCGGCCATGGCCCGGTGCTCGTGTCGGCGGCGGTACTCGGCGACGGCGCGTTCCTGTGGGTGCCCGCACTGCACGGCTCCTCCGCCGTGACCGTTCCCGCGCTCCTCGCGGTCGGCTTCGTGTTCGGGACCGGCGGCCAGTTGGTGAACGTCACCGTCATGGCCGTACGGCAGGCCGTCACCCCGGACGGGATGCAGGGCCGCGCGACCGCGACGATCACGTTCGTCGGCATGGGGCTGACCCCGCTCGGCTCGCTGCTCGGCGGGGCTCTCGCGGCGGAGTGGGGGGCGCGCACCAGCCTCCTGGTGACGGCCGCGGGCATGCTGCTGTCTCCCGCGCTGATCGCCCTGTCCCCCCTCGCTCGCCTGGGACGGGCCCTCCCTGAGCACCTGTGACGGCCGGCGCGACGGACACCGCTGACCGGCGGACGCGGCTCGGCCAACGGCGCATCCGGCCTCGACCGGGACACCGGCCGCACGTGATCGCTCTCGGCGAACATCCGCTGGGGAACAACGGGAGCCTCCTGGGCATTGAGTCGAGATAGCTCAACTTGACTGCCAAAGGGGAGATCATGGCTTCGACGTCCTCACCGCTCACTCTGCCTGTGCTGCCGCTCGACGACGAGGTCGTGCTGCCCGGCATGGTGGTCCCGCTGGACTTGAACGACACCGATGTACGGGCCGCCGTGGAGGCCGCGCAGGCCGCCGCGCGGTCGGAGACCGGCAAGCCCCAGGTGCTGCTGGTCCCGCGGATCGACGGGACGTACGCGAACACCGGGGTGCTCGGCACCGTCGAGCAGGTCGGCCGGCTGGCCGACGGCGACCCGGGCGCGCTGATCCGCGGCCGTGGCCGCGTGCGCATCGGCGCGGGCACCACCGGCCCCGGCGCCGCCCTGTGGGTCGAGGGGACGCGGCTCGACGAGAGCGTGCCCGATCCGCTGCCCGGCTCGGTGACCGAGCTGGTGAAGGAGTACAAGGCGCTGGCCACGGCCTGGCTGCGCAAGCGGGGCGCCTGGCAGATCGTCGACCGCGTCCAGGCGATCGACGACGTGTCCGCGCTCGCCGACAACTCCGGTTACTCGCCTTTCCTGACCACCGAGCAGAAGGTGGAACTGCTGGAGACCGCCGACCCGGTGGCCCGGCTGAAGGTCGCCGCCCAGCAGCTGCGCGACCACCTCGCCGAGCAGGACGTCGCCGAGACCATCGCCAAGGACGTCCAGGAGGGCGTCGACAAGCAGCAGCGCGAGTTCCTGCTCCGCCGCCAGCTGGAAGCGGTCCGCAAGGAGCTGCGCGAACTGAACGGTGATTCCGCCGAGGGTGAGGAGTCCGACGACTACCGCACCCGCGTCGACAACGCCGACCTGCCCGAGAAGGTCCGGGAGGCCGCCCTCAAGGAGGTCGAGAAGCTGGAGCGGTCCAGCGACCAGTCCCCGGAGGGCTCCTGGATCCGCACCTGGCTGGACACGGTGCTCGAACTGCCGTGGAACGAGCGGACCGACGACAGTTCCTCCGAGCGCGACATCCAGGGCGCCAGGGCGATCCTCGACGCCGAGCACGCGGGCCTGGAGGACGTGAAGGAGCGGATCACCGAGTACCTGGCCGTGCGCAAGCGGCGCATGGAGCGGGGACTGGGGATCGTGGGCGGCCGGCGCGGCGGTGCCGTGCTCGCGCTCGTGGGCCCGCCCGGGGTCGGCAAGACCTCGCTCGGCGAGTCCGTCGCGCACGCGATGGGGCGGAAGTTCGTCCGGGTCGCGCTGGGCGGCGTACGCGACGAGGCCGAGATCCGTGGCCACCGGCGTACCTACGTCGGCGCGCTGCCCGGTCGGATCGTCCGCGCGATCAAGGAGGCCGGGTCCATGAACCCGGTGGTCCTGCTCGACGAGATCGACAAGGTGGGCTCCGACTTCCGGGGTGACCCCGCGGCGGCGCTGCTGGAGGTCCTCGACCCGGCCCAGAACCACACCTTCCGGGACCACTACCTGGAGGTCGAACTCGACCTGTCCGACGTCGTGTTCCTCGCGACGGCGAACGTCCTGGAGGCCATCCCAGAGGCGCTGCTGGACCGGATGGAGCTGGTCCGGCTCGACGGTTACACCGAGGACGAGAAGATCGTCATCGCCCGTGACCACCTGCTCCCGCGCCAGCTGGAGCGGGCCGGCCTCCAGGCGGACGAGGTCGTCATCGACGACGGCGCGCTGCGCAGGCTGGCCGGCGAGTACACGCGTGAGGCGGGCGTCCGCAACCTGGAGCGGTCGGTCGCCCGGCTGCTGCGCAAGGTCGCGGCCCAGCACGAACTGGGTGAGCGGGAGCTGCCGTTCACCGTCACGGACGAGGAGCTGCGGGCCCTGATCGGCCGGCCGCACCACGTGCCCGAGTCCGCGCAGGACCCGGCGGAGCGCCGTACGGCCGTCCCCGGTGTCGCCACCGGGCTCGCGGTCACCGGTGCGGGCGGTGACGTCCTCTACGTCGAGGCGTCGCTGGCCGACCCGGAGACGGGCGCGGCGGGCCTGACCCTGACCGGTCAGCTCGGTGACGTGATGAAGGAGTCGGCGCAGATCGCGCTGAGCTTCCTGCGCTCGCGCGGTGCCGAACTGGAGCTTCCCGTGGGTGACTTGAAGGACCGGGGGGTGCACATCCACTTCCCGGCGGGCGCGGTGCCGAAGGACGGCCCGAGCGCGGGCGTCACGATGACGACGGCCCTGGCGTCGCTGCTGAGCGGGCGCCCGGTCCGTACGGACGTGGCGATGACCGGCGAGGTCTCGCTGACCGGGCGGGTCCTGCCGATCGGCGGAATGAAGCAGAAGCTGCTCGCCGCGCACCGGGCCGGTATCACCACGGTCATCGTCCCCAAGCGCAACGAGGCCGACCTGGACGACGTGCCGGCCGAGGTGCTGGAGAAGCTCGACGTGCACGCCGTGACGGACGTCCGCCAGGTCCTCGAACTGGCCCTGTCGCCCGCCACCAACGGCGCGTCGCCGGAGGTTCCGGTGGCGGCGTGACGGACGCCATCGGACCGAAGGGCCCGGCTCCCCCGAACACCAGGGGGGCCGGGCCCGCGCCGCGTCTCAGCCGTTGGCCAGTGCGGTCACCCGGTCGAGCGCGCCGTTGAACGCGTCGTGGTCACCGACGGTCGGTCCGGACGAGGTGTACTGCCACATCGTGTAGAACGTGTACCCGGCCGGCAGGGTCCCGGCGTCCGAGGCGTAGCGGGCGATCCACAGCGGGTCGGCGGCGGCGAGACCGGCGTGGTTCCCGGTGCAGGAGCTCCACCAGCTGGTGGACGTGTAGATCACCGCGTACCGGCCGGTGCGGGAGTGGTAGGCGGCGACGAAGTCGGAGATCCAGGCGACCATCGCCGAGGCCGACTTGCCGTAGCAGGAGGCGCCGTAGGGGTTCCACTCGATGTCGAGGACGCCGGGCAGCGTCCTGCCGTCCTTCGACCAGCCGCCGCCGTGGTCGACGAAGTAGTTCGCCTGGGCCGTGCCGCTGGTCGTGTCCGGGGTGGCGAAGTGGTACGAGCCGCGGATCATCCCGACGCCGTACGCGCCGTCGTACTGCTGCGTGAAGTACGGGTTCGTGTAGTACGTCCCCTCGGTCGCCTTGGTGTACGCCCAGCGGACCCCGCTGCTCCACAGGGTCGACCAGGCCACGTTGCCCTGGTAGGCGCTGACGTCCACGCCCTCGGTGCGGGTGGCCGCGGCGGCGCCGGGGGAGCGGCTCTCGCCGTCGTGGGCCAGGACGCCGATGCCCAGGTAGGCGGAGCCGCGGACGGGGACCGGGAGGGGCTCGGGGGCGGCGGAGGCCGGGAGCGCGGAGGCGGAGGAGAGGGCGAGACCGAGGGCGGCGAGCAGGACTCCGGCGGGTGACAGCCGCCGGGGCCGGCGGGATCTGCGCACGGGCATGGCGTGCCTTTCGACGGTGCGGTGGGGGGAGGGGGAGAAGCTGGGGCCGGCCGATGCTCCGCCGTCGCGGTATCGGCATGGGCATGCCAGTGAGGGGGTGGTAGAAGAAGCTACGCACGCGCCGCACCCGGTGGGAAGGGGGTCCGGGGGCCGCCGTTGGTCTAGCCCTGCGAAATACTGTCGGAGCTGCGGCGATGACGGTGGTTGGCGGAAACTTTCACGATCGGGAAAGCAGAGCATGGGTGCTGACGTGCACGAGGGCGGAAACGGCGGCGAACGCCGGACCGGACCCGGTCTGACGCCGAGTGGTGTGGACCGCGAATACCTGTCCCTGGAACGGGAGTTGACCTTCCTGCTGCGGCGCGCCCGGGCCAACCAGGGCGAGATGGCCCGCGAGGTCCACCCCGACCTGGAGTCCGCCGCGTACGGGCTGCTGGTCCGCCTGGACGAGTACGACCGGCAGCGGGCCACCGAACTGGCGGCCTACATCGGCGTCGGCAAGGCCACCATGTCCCGCCAGTTGCGTGCCCTGGAGGAGCTGGGCCTGGTCGCCCGCGAGCCGGACCCGGCGGACGGCCGCGCCTGGCTGGTCCACCTCACCGACGAGGGCCGTAGCCGCGTCGGCCACGTCCGCGAGGCCCGCCGTGCGCGCTACGTCAGCCAGCTCTCCCACTGGGACCGGCGCGAGGTGGCCGAACTGGCGCGCCTGCTGCACGAGTTGAACGGGGTCATGGAGAAGTAGGGAGCAGCGCACAGGTGTTGGCCCGGCGGCCCGGCGGCCCGACGGTCCAAGGCGGTTCAGAGTTCGGCGTACACGACCGTCGCGTCGTCGTGCGTCTTGCTGCGGCGCAGGAACTCCCGCCCGCTGTCGGTCCGTTCGAGTCGCCGCACCCGCTCGACCAGAGCCCGCCCGCCCTCCTCGCGGACGACACCGAAGCAGTCCGCCCAGTCGCCCTGCCGGAACGTGTCCACCCAGCGGGTCGCCCCGTCGGTCAGCGCGGCCAGGGCGCGGACCCCGGCCCGCGGGAGCGTGCCCGTCACCGCCCGCTTCGCCACCGACGGGTCGGCCGCCGCGGTGAAGAAGCCGCCCTCCCGGTTGCGCAGGGTGGCGTCGACCAGCGCGTCCGTGGCCAGGGCGGACCGGGGCAGGCGGGAGAGCCGGTCGTCCAGTACGGCGGTCACCGCGCCGGACGGCGCCTCGACCAGCAGGGCCGAGTCGGACAGCACCAGGTGCTCGACACCCTCCGGTGACCAGCGGGCCAACACCACGGTGGCCTGCGGTGTACGCGGGTGAGAAAGGTCACAGGTGCCGGCGTGGGCCTCGGAGGTCCGCAGAATCGCCCGGTACAGGATCTCCGACAGCGTCAGATCCCGGGCGGAAACGGTCAGTTCACCCAGGGCGCCGCCCAGCCGCGCGGTGAACCAGGGGACCGAATGCAGACAGCCTGTCTCTCCGCGGGGCGGTGTCACGCCGTCCAGCACCACGAGTGCGCCGCCCTGTCCCCCGGCCGGGAGCGCCACGCTCGCGAAGTCCTCGTTGGGGCGGGCGGGATCACCGGGCTCCGAAACAAGTTCCGTATGCATTCGGCCAGTCTGCACGACCCCTTCACAACGCCCACAAAGGGCTGGCGCCGCTCACCGAACCCCTGCAGCCATGCAGGTCAGGCGCCGGGTTTGGGGTGGATTGGCGGACTCCGCCGGGGCGTGACGGCGAATCCTGCCAAAGGCCGCCGCCCACGTCCAACCGGACCCCGCGCGGGGGTGTCGCACAGGCCGCCGGAACTTGCCCCTCAACTCCCCGACCCTGTTCACTCCTTCGGGTGGCGGGTCGGATGATGCGGGACCACTGCCCATCAGCACTGGGAGGGTCGGGGACCGTAACCGGGAGTGCGCGGCAGTGCGACAGCAGATGACAGAGCGTCACCCGGGTCCTTGGGTATCACGAGTCAGGAATGCGAGCACCGGTGCAGAAGAAGCGGCCTCGGCGCCCAGACAAGCGGACGGCCCCTCAGCCGGCCACCACCGGTGACGCCATGACCGGCCCCACGGGCGGGGGACGCGCCACCCACGTACGCAACCGGCTCGTCGTGGCCGTCGCCGTCGTGGCCGCCGCCATCGCGGCGGCCGGCGCCCCGGTCCTGCTCACCGCCTCCGGGCAACTGAGCGACTCCCAGGACCTGGTGACGCTCGCCGGACAGACCCAGGACGCGCTCGCGCTGGCCCACTCCCTCGCCGACGAACGCGACGAGGTCACCTCGTACATCGCCGCCGGACGTCCCAAGGAACTGGCACCCTCCGAGGACCGCAGCGCCCGGGTCGACCGCCAGGTCGAGGAGTTGCGCGCCGGCGCCGACACCCCCGCGACCCTGCGCGCGGACCTCGACGAGGTCGCCTCCGTCCGGCGCTCCGCGCTCAGCGGCAGGAACAGCGCCCTCGAAGCGCACACCGCGTACTCCGCCGCCATCACCGAACTGCACCGCATGGCCGAGGAGTTGGCCCAGCGGACCCCGCCGCGCGCGGGCTCCGGCGGCTACGCCCTCGCCGAGCTGGACACCGCCGTCCAGCAGGCCGCGGCGGCCCGCGGACTGATCCTCGCCGCCCTGAACGTGCCGACGAGCACCCGGACGGTGATCAGCCCCACCACCGGCCTGCCCGTCACCGCGACCACCTCCTCGGACGCCGACACCAAGCGGCGCGACGCGCTCAGCGCCGCCGCCCAGCAGGCCCGGCTCCGCTCCGACGCGGCCCTCTCCGACTTCCGGGACACCGCGCCGAAGAGCGCCGTCGCGGGGTACGACTCCACCGTCACCGGACCCGAGGTCAACTCCGCCGCGAAGTACCTCGCCACCCTCACCGACCAGCCCACGCTCTCCGACAGCGACCTGAGCGCCAGCGTCCGGAAGGCCGACGCGGCGCTCTCCTCCCGCGTCGACCTGATGCGCGGCGAGGAGTCCGCCCTCTACGCGAACCGCTCACGGGAACTCGCCGGTCTGCGCGACGACGACGTCACCGCGCTGGAGCGCCGCGTCGCCGCCCTCGGTGTCCTCATGCTGCTCGCCGTCGGCATCACCACCGCGATGGCCCGCAGTCTCACCCGGCCGCTCTCCGTGCTGCGCCGCGGTTCCGCCCGGCTGGCCGGCGCCGGGGACCCCGCGGCCGAGGAGCCGATCACGTTCACCGGCCGCAACGACGAGTTCGCGCAGGTGGTCCGCTCGGTCAACACCCTGCACGCGCACGCCGTGGCCCTGCACGAACGCGTCGCCACCCTGGAGGCCGACCGCAAGCACCTCGTCGGCCAGCGGCAGAAGATGGCCGACGCCCGCGAGGAGCTGCGCTCCGAACTCAGCGACTCCGCCGCCCAGTTGGAGCGGCTGCGGACCAGCATCGGCTCCACCTTCGTCAACCTCGCGCTGCGCACCCTGGGCCTGGTCGAGCGGCAACTCGCCGTCATCGAGGGCCTGGAGGAGCGCGAGCAGGACCCCGAGCGGCTCTCCACCCTCTTCAAGCTCGACCACTTCGCCACGGTCATGCGTCGGCACAGCGAGAACCTCCTCGTCCTCGCCGGCACCGAACACGTCCAGCAGCACGCGGGCCAGGTCCCGCTCGTCGACGTGGTCCGGGCGGCCGTCAGCGAGATCGAACGCTACGAGCGCGTCCGTATCGCCGCGCTCCCGCCGCACGCCCACGTGGCCGGCTTCGCCGCCGACGACCTGAGCCACCTGCTGGCCGAACTCATGGAGAACGCCAGCTCGTTCTCCCCGCCGGACCTGCCCGTCGAGGTCTCCGGCTGGCTCCTGGAGAGCGGCGAGGTGATGCTCTCCGTCCAGGACGAGGGCATCGGCATGACCGAGGAGCGGATGACCCGGCTCAACGCCCGCCTCGCCGAGTTCGACGCGGAGTCGCCGTACGACGAGGAGGGCGAGCAGGGGCTCGGCCTCGGGCTCTACGTCGTCGCCCGCCTCGCCCACCGCCACGGCGTCCGGGTCCAGCTGCGCGAGCAGAAGCAGGGCGGCACCGCGGCCGTCGTGGTCCTGCCCGGCCCGCTCCTCGCCGCCTCCCCGAGCTCGGCCGCCCCGGCCGCCGCGCCGGTCTCCGGGGGCGCCCACGCGTACTCCCTGCCCGGCGCCGACGCCGAGGTCAACTCCAATGTCCTGCACGGCCGTTCGCCGGCCGACGGCGACCCGCTGGTCGCCCTCGCGGAGCAGGCCGTACGCGAGCACACGGAGCCGGAGCCGGAGCGGGAACCGCACACGGAGCCGGACCCCCGGCCCGACGCCGAGCCGCGGGTACGCGTCGCCGAGACGACGATGGAGCTGCTGCTGCCCACGGCCGACGACGAGGCCGTGCACGAGCGCCCCGCCGACGACGAGGCCGTGCACCAGAGCCCCGCCGATGACGAGGACCCCGTCACGGACAAGGGCCTCCCCAAGCGCACCCCCAAGATCACCCAACGGGCCCAGGCCCCGCGGCAGCGGAGCGGCGCACTGGACGCGGACGCCCTCCGCCGCCGGCTCGGCGGCTTCCGTCAGGGCGCACAGGCCGGCTACCGCGACGTCGAGGCGGAGATCGCCGAGCGGACGGGGCAGAACCCGGTACCGGCGACGGCGCCGGAAACAGCACGTGCCGAGGAATCCACGGGGGGCACTGTCGAGGAGGCAAGCAGTTGACCGCGCCCAGTACCTTCGGACTGAGCAGTGAAGCCCGCAACCTGCACTGGCTGCTGACCAATCTCGTCGAGGAGGTGCCAGGCATCCAGTCGGTCGCGGTCGTCTCCTCCGACGGTCTGCTGCTGCTCTCCTCCGACCCGGGGCGGAACGCGGAGGCCAGAGAGGCCCGCGAAGGCAGGCGCGCCGGCCCGCGCGGCTCCGCCGCCGACCTCGCCACCATCGTCTCCGGCATCGGCAGCCTCACCATCGGGACCGCCAAGCTGATGGAGTACGGCACGGTGAAGCACACCATGGTCGCGATGGAGGAGGGCAGCCTCTTCGTGATGTCGATCAGCGACGGTTCGCTGCTCGGCGTGCACGGCTCCGCGGACTGCGACATGAGCGTCGTGTCGTACCACATGGCGCTCTTCGTCGGCCGGGCCGGTCACGTCCTCACTCCGGAACTCCGCAGCGAACTGCGGAACTCCCTGGATTCCGAGCCGACCGGGAGCGCCCGATGAGCAGTACGCCCCAACGGCTCCCCGTGCGCGGCGGCGACCGCAAACCCGCCCGTGTACGCCCCTATTCGCTCACCGGCGGCCGGACCCGCTTCGGTCACGTACTCCTGGTGGAGACCTTCGTGGCCAGCACGGCGGCGCTCGAAGCACCGGAGGAGCGACGTGAGTTGACGAACGGCTCGCTCAACACCCGGGTCATGCCGGAGATGCGGGCCATCGTCGAGATCTGCCGCCGTATGCGCACGGTGGCGGAGATCGCCGCGCTGCTGAAGATGCCGCTCGGTGTGGTCCGCGTGCTGCTGAGCGACCTCGCGGACCAGGGAAAGATCCGTGTGTACGGAACCGGAACAGGTCACGGCCCGGGCCGTCCTGACCGCGCTCTGCTGGAAAGGGTGCTGAGTGGACTCCGCCGTCTCTGACGCCGCCTACGGCGTCTCCCCGCTCCTCGACGAGGAGGAGCACCTGCGGCCCTGGCAGACGGACCGCACCCGTGCCCCCGTCGCGACGAAGATCGTGATCGCGGGCGGCTTCGGCGTCGGCAAGACCACCATGGTCACCGCCGTCTCGGAGATCGAGCCCCTCCAGACGGAGGCGCTGATGACCCAGGCCAGCGAGGAGACCGACGACCTCTCGGCCACCCCCGGCAAGCTGACCACCACCGTGGCGATGGACTTCGGCCGGCTCTCGCTCGACGACGACCTGGTGCTCTACCTCTTCGGTACGCCGGGCCAGCAGCGGTTCTGGTTCATGTGGGACGACCTGGTGCGCGGCGCGATCGGTGCCGTCGTGCTGGCCGACACCCGCCGCCTGAAGGACTGCTTCCCCGCGCTCGACTACTTCGAGAGCTGCGGACTGCCGTACGTCGTCGCGGTCAACCACTTCGACGGCAGCGACCGCTTCGACCCGCAGGACGTGCGGGAGGCGTTGACGATATCCACCGACGTACCTGTCATGATCATGGACGCGCGGCGCAGGATCTCGGCCATCGAGACCCTGCTGGCGCTCGTCGGCCACGCGCTGGACGTCACCCCCGAGTAGCAGGAGAACAGCACCCGTATGCGGAAGATACTCGTCGTCGGAGCCGGTCAGGCCGGTCTCCAGCTAGCCCTCGGACTCCAGTCGCACGGGTACGAGGTCACCCTGATGTCCAACCGGACCGCCGACGAGATCCGCACCGGGCGGGTCATGTCGACGCAGTGCATGTTCGCCACCGCGCTGCGGCACGAGCGCGAGCTCCAGCTGAACTTCTGGGAGTCCCAGGCCCCGAAGATCGAGGGACTCGGCGTCTCGGTCGCCGCCCCCGGCTCGCACGACCCGGGGCCGGCGCAGCGCGTGATCGACTGGGTGGGCAGGCTCGACGGGTTCGCGCAGTCGGTCGACCAGCGGGTGAAGATGGCCGGCTGGATGGAGACGTTCGCCCAGCGCGGCGGGCAGCTCGTCATCCACGGCGCGGCGGTGGGCGACCTCGACTACTTCTCCCGCGCCTACGACCTGGTCCTCGTCTCGGCCGGCAAGGGCGAACTGGTGTCGCTCTTCGCCCGCGACGCCGAGCGCTCCCCGTACAGCCAGCCGCAGCGCGCCCTCGCCGTGGCGTACGTCCACGGCCTCGCTCCGCGTCCGGAGCACCCGGAGTTCGACGCGGTCCGCTGCAACCTGGTGCCGGGCGTGGGCGAGTTGTTCGTCATGCCGACGCTGACCACCTCCGGGCGCGCGGACATCCTGTTCTGGGAGGGCATACCCGGCGGCCCGCTGGACGTCTTCACCGGCGTCAAGGACCCGGCCGAGCACCTCTCCCTGACCCTGGAACTCATGGAGAAGTTCACGCCGTGGGAGTACGCGCGGGCGACCGACGTCGAACTCACCGACGCCGGGGGCACGTTGGCCGGCCGGTACGCGCCCACGGTCCGCGAGCCGGTGGGCCGGCTGCCCGGCGGCGGACTGGTCCTCGGCGTCGCCGACGTCGTCGTCACCAACGACCCGATCACCGGTCAGGGCTCCAACTCCGCCGCCAAGTGCGCCGCTTCGTACCTCGCCTCGATCCTGGAGAACGGCGAGAAGGAGTTCGACGAGGCGTGGATGCGGAACACCTTCGAGCAGTACTGGGGTACCGCGCGGCACGTCACCAAGTGGACCAACGCGATGCTGGGCCCGCCGCCGGAGCATGTGCTCGACCTCATCGGCGCGGCCGGTCGACTCCAGCCGGTGGCGGACCGGTTCGCCAACGCCTTCGACGACCCGGCCGACTTCGAGGACTTCTTCTACGAGCCGGAGAAGACCGGCGCGTACCTGGACTCGGTGACCGGAGCCTGACGGCGGCCGGCCCCGGGCGAGCCCGGGGCCGCGCGGGCGGGGTCTCAAATGCCCTGCGCCTCAGGCGTGTTGGTCCTGGCCCGGTTGATCCGGTTGATCCGGTGCCGGCAGGTCCGGGCGTACGGCTCCCAGGATCGGGTACGCCGCGATCGGGGAGACCTGGATCTTCTCGCCGGTGCGGGGGGCCTGGATGACCTCGCCGTTGCCCAGGTACATCGCCACGTGGGTGGCCTCAGGGAAGTAGACGACCAGGTCGCCCGGGCGCAGCTGGTCCAGCCCGACCTTCGGCAGCCGGGCCCACTGTTCCTGGCTGGTGCGCGGGATCGGGGTGCCCGCCCGGTCCCAGGCCGCGGAGGTGAGGCCGGAGCAGTCGTAGGAGTCCGGGCCCTCCGCCCCCCACTCGTAGGGCCGGCCGAGCTGGAGCCGGGCCCACCGCACCGCGCGGGCGCCCTGTGCGGTGGGCCGGCGCTCGGCGCCCAGGGCGCCGGAGGTGACGAGGTGGCGCTGCGCCGTGTCGACGCCGCTCCGCTCGGCCCGCGCGAGCGCGGTGAGTCGGCCGGCGGAGAGGGAGGCGAGGAGTCTGTCGACGTCGTCGAGGCGGGCGCGGACGGCGTCGCGGTCCTTCTTCCGCCGTGCGGTGAGCGTGAGTTGGCCGTCGAGCGCCTTGCGGGCGGCGCGGGCCAGCTCGTCGCTGCGCTTCTCGCGGCCGGCCAGCCGGCCCACCGTCTTCGCCCGGTCCCTCGCCAACTCCCCGATGAGATGGCCCTCGTCGAGCGCGTGCTGCGGATCGCGGGCGAGCAGCAGGCGTACGTAGGGGGAGAGGCCGGTGCTGCCCTGGTACTGCTGACGGGCCAGCCGGCCGGCCGCGCCCCGGCTGTCGGCGAGCGAGAGCCGGGCCCGGGCGAGCGCGGTGTCGAGGCGGGCGACCTCGGCGCGCCGCTCGCGCAGTCTCTCCTCGGTGGCGTCGTACGTCTCGGTGGCCCGTTCGGCGTCCCGGTACAGCCCCTGAAGGTCCGTCAGCAGTTCGGCCACCGAGCGCTGTCCGGGCTCCGGCGGCCGAGGCGCGGCGCTCGCGGGCAGCGGCGCGAGGGCGGTGCCGGCCGCCGTCGCCGCCACGCAGACCAGACGGAGAAGCCTTCCTGACACGTCATCACCTCCGGTACGGAGCGCGGTCCTTCCGCTCCCCACCGCGAGCATCGGACGCCCGTGCCGGGACCGCGCGCGGGGTGCGCGGTTCGGCGCAACCCGGTCACCCGTCGGTGTCCTCCGGCTTGCCGCCCGGCGTGGCGTCCGGCGCGGTGCCGGATCCGGCGGCCGGCCTGGACCAGGGCCACCTGGGGCCGGCGCTCCGCGCGCCCTCGGGGTCGTAGGCGTACTTCCAGCCTCTGGGCAGACCCAGCCGCCTGCTGTGACCCCGGGGGACCCGCCGGTAGACGAGGACGGTGGGCGGGCCGCCGGCCGCGTCGGGGACCGGGATGCGGTACGTCTTGGGCGGGGTGCCGGTGGTCCCGAGCAGTACGGGCAGCACGCGCCCGTCCATGGGGCCGCCCTCGAACGGGGTGTCTTCGCTCTTCACGCCCCCAGTGTCAGCCATCCGCCGCGAGGCCCCGCACCAGCGCGGCGGTCTGCGGGTCGCGGGCGGCGGTCACCGTGAGCACGGCCACGAACTGCTCCACCAGCCAGTCCCGCAACTCCTCGGCCGGCGGCTGCTTCTCCTCGTCCAGCCAGATGAGGGAGGCCGCCTCCACCGCCGTGATCCACATCCGTACGGTCATCCGGAGGCGGGGGCCGGGCTCCGTGACGCCGAGATGGCTGAGGATGTGCGCGGCGGCGGCCCGGCGAACACCGTCCACGATGGCCGTCGTACGGGACGTCTCGACGACGCTGCCGCCCTGGAGCAGCGCGCTGAACCCGGCGTCGTGCTGGTCGACGAAGCCGAGGTAGCGGTCGAGGGCGCGGGAGAGGCGGCGGAGCGGGGGGCCCTGGCGGGGCTCGTCGAAGCACTGCCGGAGCTCCTCGGCGGCGGACCGCAGGGCGGCCTCGTACAACTGCTGCTTGCCGCCCGGGAAGTACCGGTAGACCAGCGGACGCGAGACCCCGGCCGCCTCCGCCACGTCGTCGAGGGAGACCTCGTCGGGCGCGCGGTGCGCGAAGAGGGTCAGCGCCGCCGCGAGCAGTTGGCTGCGCCGCTCCTCGACACTGAGCCGGCGGTAGGCGGGGGTGGGAGCCTGCGGGGTCATTCCCGCAGCGTAACCGCTCCGCCCCGGCCGGCCCGGGGCCCTGCTCAGGCGAGGAGTCCCGACGCCTTCCACAGCCGGCGGCCCGCACCCCGCAGCACACCGATGTCGTCCAGGAAGTCCGTCAGACGCTTCGCTCCCGTCCGCATGACCTCCCGGCGGTGGCCGCTGGCCTGCGCCTGGGCGACGGCCTCGCGCTTGTCCAGGCCGACGTTGGTGTAGACGTCGGGGTTGACGAAGGCGACCGAGAAGACCCGGGCGAACTCGCCGGAGGTGATCCGGGTGAACTCCTGTGACCAGCGCGGCGCGGTGATCATCTGGCGGCGCAGTTCCTCACGGGCGTACCGGACGTGGCGGGCCTCCTCCACGACGTGGATGCGGGTCACGCCGCGGACCAGGGACTGGACCCGCTCGTCGGGGAAGGTGAGCCGCTGCATCCAGTCCAGGACCTCCTCGCCGAGCAGCGTGGCGGTGAAGGAACCGGGCGTGGTGGAGATGGTCTTGAAGAGGCGGCCGAGGTTCTGGTGGGCGCGGCTGACCGGGTACCAGGGCGTGCCGCCGCGCGAGATCAGCCGGGCGAACATCTTCGAGTGCCGGCACTCGTCCTCGATCTCGGTCAGCGCGTACCGCACGTGCGCGCTGGTCGCCGCCTTGTCGTAGACGTGCCGGACGAGCAGCTGCATCAGGATCAGCTCGAACCAGATGCCGAGCGAGGCGAGCGCGGCGGCCTCGTGCTGGGACAGCAGGATCCGCTGCTCCTCGCCCATCCGCTTCCACAGCGGGGTGTCGTAGAGCGAGACCAGCTCCGGCGGCCAGAACCACTTGCCCTCCTCGAAGGGCGCGTCCCAGTCCAGTTCCTTGTCCGGGTCGAAGGAGTGCTTGGCGGACGAGGCGAGCAGCCGCTCGGCCACCTGCTCGCGGTCCTTCAGCAGCCCGAGCGCGTCACGCAGTCCGTCGAGCGCGTCCGCTTCCGTGAGGGGAGTCATGGTCTTATGAGACTGCCTGTCAGCAAGCTCGTCAACCCTCTCGCGGGACTTGTTGACTCGATGTCTACCGCGGTCCCCTAGACCTCGCAGCCCAGTCCTTCCGGCAGGGCCACCGGTGCCACCGGCTCCGCGCCGGTCGCCCGGAACGACGTACGGAGGGTGAAGGCGTACGGGGCCGGGCCGTGGGCGCGCAGATGGAGCAGACGGTCCTCCGCCTCGGCCACCGTGGGGCGGTGGCCCGCCGGAACCCACCACAGCACCCCCGTCGCCTCCCGCAGCCGCTCGAACCACTCGCGGCGGCGGGCGAGGAGCTCCCGGTGCCGCCCCTGGTACATGAAGGCCGTCAGGGCGTCGGTGTCCCGCCACACCGACATGTTGACGATCAGCCACTCGTCCCCGAGGACCGGCACTCCCCCAGCCTTCGGCCGGGGGGACCCCCACGTCGCGTTGCCGGAGTCGCTCTGCAGCCGCCAGCGGAAGCCGTCCGAGGTGTCGGCGACCGCGTTCACCGGGTCGAGGGCGTCGACGAAGTCCCTGAGTTCGGCGGAGTCCAGCGGAAAGGCGAGGCGGGCGACATTGACCTGGGCGAGTTCGTACGACACGGCAGTCGGCTCAGTCATGACCGCACGCTAGGCCCCGGATGGTGACCCCCGGTACCCCCCCCCGCCTCACGGAGCGAGCACCGCCTCCATCACCGCCTTGGCGATCGGGGCAGCGTCCCCGCCGCCGCTGATCTCCCCGCGGTGCGCCGACGCGTCCTCCACCACCACCGCGACCGCCACCTTCGGCCCGGCGTCCCGCTCGCCCTGCGCCCAGGAGACGAACCAGGCATACGGGGTACCGGAGTTGCCGATCCCGTGCTGCGCGGTGCCGGTCTTGCCGCCGACGGTCGCGCCGGGGATCGCCGCGTTGGCGCCGGTCCCCTCGGTCACCACGCCGGTCATGAGCTCCCGCATCCGCGCGGCCGTCGCCGGGCTCATCGCCTGGCGGACCGGGTGCGAACCGGCCGTGAAGACCGTGCCGCCGCCCGACCGGACCGTCCGCTCCACCAGGTACGGCGACCGCAGCAGGCCGCCGTCGGCGACCGCCGCCGCGACCATCGCCATCTGCAACGGCGTGGCCCGCGTGTTGTACTGGCCGATCGACGACAGGGCGAGCTGCGCCCTGTCCACCGAGGTGTCGAAGGTGCTGGCGGAGACCGCGAACGGCACCCGCAGCGCGGTGTCGTTGAAGCCGAGGGCCGTCGCCGTGGCCCGCATGTGCTTCAGCCCCACGTCCACGCCGAGTTTCGCGAACACCGTGTTGCACGACCACTCGAAGGCGGACCGCAGCGGCGCGTCGGCACACCCGTCGGCCTCGTTCGTCAGCTTCGTCGAAGTGCCGGGCAGCGTGAACGGGTCCGGTGACCTGGTCGCCGCGTCCAGGTCCGTGACGACCCCCGCGTCCAGCGCCGCCGCCGCGGTGACCACCTTGAACGTCGAACCCGGCGGATACGTCTGGCGCACCGCCCGGTTGAGCATCGGCCTGTCCGGGTCGCGGTTGAGCCGCGCCCAGGCGCGCCGCGCCACCGGGCCGTTGCCCGACAGCGGCCCGGGGTCGTAGGACGGGGTGGAGACCAGGGCGAGGATGCGGCCGGTCGACGGTTCGATCGCGGCCACCGCGCCCGTGCGCCGGCCGAGCCCCTGGTACGCCGCTCGCTGCGCCGCCGCGTCGATCGTCGTGACGACGCTCCCGCCGGGGTTCCGGGCGCGGGTCAGCTCGTTCCACAGCGGGAGCGGCGCGAGCACCGGGTCGGTGCCGGAGAGCACCCCGTCCTCGGAGTGCTCCAGGAGCGTCGTGCCGTACTGCTGCGAGGCGAAGCCGGTCACGGGCGCGTACAACGGGCCGTCCCGGTACGTCCGTTCGTAGCGGAGCTGCTCGCCGGAGTCCCGGGAGCCGGTGACCGGCCGGCCGCCGACCAGGATGGCGCCGCGCGGCTGGTGGTAACGGGCGATGGACGGGCGGCGGTTGGCGGGATTGTCATCGTAGGAGCGGGCCTGGAGGAGCTGGACGCGGGCGGCG
Organism: Streptomyces sp. NPDC005423; assembly: GCF_040606415.1. Classification (NCBI taxonomy): domain Bacteria; kingdom Bacillati; phylum Actinomycetota; class Actinomycetes; order Kitasatosporales; family Streptomycetaceae; genus Streptomyces; species Streptomyces sp. NPDC005423. The sequence continues at coordinate 68,399 of NZ_JBEXET010000007.1, forward strand.
TTCACCAGGAGGGCGGCCAGGAGCAGCGCGCAGAAGACGGCCGCGTGCCGGACGCAGCGGGTCATGCGGAGACCTCGGCCCGGTCGGCGCGGGGGGTGCGGGCCGCGTCACTGACGCGGATCAGCAGCGCCACGATCGTCCAGTTGGTGACGACCGAGGAGCCGCCCTGGGCGAGGAACGGCATGGCCATGCCCGTCAGCGGGATCAGCCCGGTCACCCCGCCCGCGATCACGAAGACCTGGAGGGCCACGATCGACGCGAGCCCGGCCGCGAGCAGCCGGCCGAAGGGATCGCGGAGCGAGGGCGTGACCGCGCCCGGCGGATGCGGCGGCCCCGGCTCGAAGCGGCGGGCGGGCTCCATGCCGGCCCGGTAGCCGCGCTCCACGAGCAGGCCGTAGAGGAGGATGATCGCGCAGAGGCCGGCCAGGCCCAGTTCCTCGCCCGCCGTGGCCAGGATGAAGTCCGACTTGGCGGCGAAGCCGATGAGGACGGAGTGGCCCCGGCCCAGGCCCGTGCCGAGCAGGCCGCCCGCCGCGAACGCGAACAGGGACTGGGCGAGCTGGTTGGGGCCCTGGCCCGCCTCGATCGACGCGAACGGGTGCAGCCAGTCCTCGACCCTGCTGTGCACGTGGGGTTCGAGCCGGCCCACGGCGACCGCGCCGAGCGAGGCGAGCAGCAGACCGACCACGATCCAGCCGGTGCGGCCGGTGGCGACGTAGAGGAGGACCACGAAGAGGCCGAAGAAGAGGAGGGAGGTGCCCAGGTCGCGTTCGAGGACCAGGACGCCGACGCTCAGCAGCCAGACCGCCACGAGCGGGCCGAGCACCCGGCCGGTGGGCAGGCGCAGGAACCAGACCCGGCGGCCCGCGTAGGCCAGCGCGTTGCGGTTGGCCGCCAGGTACGCGGCGAAGAAGACCGCCAGCAGTACCTTCGCGAACTCGCCCGGCTGGAGGGAGAATCCGGCGATCCGGATCCAGATCCGGGCGCCGTTCACCGCCGGGAAGAAGACCGGCAGGGTGAGCAGGGCCAGCGCGGTGACCACGCTCACGTAGGCGTAGCGCTGGAGGACCCGGTGGTCGCGCAGGGCGAGGACCACCGCGATGAAGAGCGCCACGCCCAGCGTGGACCAGACGAGCTGGGCGGGCGCCGCCCGGTCGCCCGGTGTCTCCAGGTCGAGCCGGTAGATCAGGACCAGGCCGAGGCCGTTGAGGAGCACGCCGATCGGCAGCAGCAGCGGGTCGGCGTGGGGGGCGCGCAGCCGGACCGCGAGGTGCGCGAGGAGGGCGAGCACGCCGAGCCCGGCGCCGTAGCCGGTGGCGCCGGGCGGGACGGTGCCGTTCCTGGCCAGGCCGACAGCGCAGTAGCCGTACACGGAGAGGAGTACGGCCACGACGATGAGGCCGAGTTCGGTGCCACGGCGCCGGGGGAGGCGTACAGCGGGCGTGGGAGGGTCCGCTGTGACGGCGGTTCCGGCCTGAATCATGTCCGGAACTTACCGAAATGGTGCTTCTTGTGACGTATGCGCACCGGGTGTGCCGTGTGTGTCTCCGCCCCCGGGGCCGGCGGCGGGGTCAGCACCAGCGCGGCGCGGCTCCGATGTTGTCGATGTAGCGCGCCGAACCCCAGGCCCAGGTGCCGTCCGTGAGGAGGTACCAGAGCGGGTTGCCACGCACGGAGTCGCCGCCGGTCTTGCAGAAGATCGAGACCCGCTGACCGCGGTGGACGTACCGGATGACCCGGCTGCCGCGGTCCGGCCGGGAGCGCAGGGCCAGCGAGTCGGCGGTGACGACGCCCCGGTAGAGGCGCGGGTCGCGGTCGTGGTCGCCGCGCCCGTCGGAGTCGCCCCGGTGGCCGGAGTCCCCGTCGCCCCGGCTCCAGTTGTCGTCCTGGCGGCTGACGCCCGGGTCGTCGTCGCCCCAGCCGTCGTCGGCCGCGGCGGGGGTGACGGCGGCGGCGGTGACGAGGGCACCGGCGGCGGCCGCTATGGCGAGGCGGTTGAGGGAGGAGCGCAGGGACATGGGGGATACCTCCACGAATGGGGCGAAGCTGACTAAGCGCCACATTAGGAGGAGTCGGCGGGAGCCGCCCGTCACACTGGGCCATCGGGGACGGCCGCCCCGGGCAGCGTCAGTGTCGCCAGCGCCCCGCCACCGGCCGCGTCGGTGAACTCCAGCCGCGCGCCCAGCACTTCGGCCTGGCCGAGCGCGATGGTCAGCCCCAGCCCGTGGCCGCGCGCGCCGCCCTCCGTACGGAACCGCTGCGGCCCGTGCTCCAACAGATAGTCCGGATACCCGTCCCCGTGGTCCCGCACGGTCACCACCGGCCCGTCCACCGTCAGCTCCACCGGCGCCCGCCCGTGCTTGTGCGCGTTGGCGAGGAGATTGCCCAGCACCCGTTCCAGCCGCCGCCGGTCCGTCTCCACCCACGCGTCCCGTACGACCCGCACCTCCGTGCCGCTGCCCGGCCCCCCGGCCACCCGCTCGGCCAGCGCGCCAAGCCGCTCGGTGTCCAGCTCCAGCCGCTCCCGCCGGGTGTCGAGCCGGGAGATCTCCAGCAGGTCCTCGGTGAGCGTGCGCAGCGCCGCCACCCGGTCCCGCACCAGTTCGGTCGGGCGGCCCGGCGGCAGCAGCTCCGCCGCCGCGTGCAGCCCGGTCAGCGGAGTGCGCAGCTCGTGCGCCACGTCGGCGGTGAACCGCTGCTCGCTCAGCAGCTTGCCCTGGAGCGAGGCGGCCATCGAGTCCAGCGCCGCCGCCACCGCGCCCACCTCGTCCCGCGACCGGGCCGGGTCCTTGCTGCGCGGATCGCCGACCCGCGCGTCCAGATCGCCGGCGCTGATCCGCCGGGCCACCTGGGCCGTCCCGTGCAGCCGCCGCGTCACCCGGGCCACCGCGAACGCGCCGACCAGCAGGGTCGCCCCGATCGCCAGCGCCGACGACCAGACGATCGCCCGGTCCAGACCGTCGATCGTGCGCGCGCCCAGCGAGTAGTCCACCGCCACCGCGAGCACCCGCCCCCCGTCGGCCGGGCCCGCCGCCCACATCGTGGGGCGCCCCCGGCGCGTGGCGACCATCGTGCCCCGGTCCCCCTCCGCCGCCAGCCGGCGCAGCGGCCCCGGCAGCTCCGCGGAGTCGACGCTCGCGCCGCGCCCGAGCGAGTCCCCCGCCTCGTACGCAGAGGTCGCCTCCGTCAGCCGCGCCAGCGCCAGGTCCCGGGCCTGCCCCACGGTCTGGTCGGTCACCGAGACATGCACCAGCACCCCGAGCAGCGCGGCCAGCGCGCAGCACATGACGGTGATGAACACCGCGGCCTTCATGGCCAGCGTCCCCGCCCACCGGGGCCGCGCGAACCTCATCGCCCGCTCGCCGAGGGCGTCGGGACCGGCGAGCGGTGTCCCCGGTGCTTGCCGCGCGGCCCGGTCCGCAGGAACTCGTCGTGGGTGAGCAGCATCGCCTTCTGCTGCGCGTCCCAGGTCCACTGGACGCGGTACTCGTACCCGGCCAGCTCCGACGGCGAGCGGATGATGACCGAGCGGCCGGCCAGTTCGACCCCGCTCACCGCGTCGTCGTTCGCCATCACCCGCACGAGCCGGTGGTGCTCCACCGTGTAGACGCGCACCGCCGTCATCCGGGTCGGCAGCAGCCGGAAACCCAGCGTGAGGTCGTCGCGCCCGTCGCCGGTCAGGTCCCGGTAGTAGGGCTTGAGCACGGGACACCCGCTCCGCTCCGCGTCCTTCGCGCAGTCGCCCATCCGCGCGGTGGTCCCCCGGTACGGAGCCTTGGCGCCGGAGTAGTCGCGGGGATGCGCCGCGATCTCGGCCCGTACGACCGTCACCGGGTCCACCCCGCGGACGTCGTCCCCGGGGACGGTGACGCCCTTCACGGTCTCGGTGTCGGCCTCGTCGAAGTCGTAGGCGGGGGAGGAGGCGGGTGACAGGCCGGGCCAGAGCTTCGCCGGGCTGGTGGCCGTCGGGGTCGGGCCCGCGCCGCGCAGGGCGCCGGTGTCGCCGCAGGCCGCCGCGGTCGCCAGCAGCGGGGCGACGAGGAGGGCCGTGACGACGGCGCGCGCGGGTCTCCGTGGCGGCGCGGGGCGGCTGGCGGGCACTGTTCTCCTGCGTCGGAAGGGGCGGGAGGGGCGGGAGGGACGGGACGGGTGTGAGGGGCGTGGGGCTGCGACAGGGGCGCCGGTGCGATGCCCCGCACACCTTATTCGTAGGGAAGTCCTCTTTGTTCGTCCCGGCCGCGGGGCGGCGGGACTCCGCACGGGCCGGGCGCGGACACGGCGGACCCGCACACCGGCCGGGGAGGCGACTACTCGGCCAGCTCCTCCAGCAGCCGGGCCGTGGGCAGACCGGCCCGCAAGTACTCGACGAAGAGTTCGTTGTGCAGGGCCCAGGGCGAGCGGCGGGTGCGGATCAGACGTATCGCCTCGTCGGCGGAGCGGCCCCGGCGGACGAGGGCGTGGGCGACGACAAGCCCCGAGCGGTTGTAGCCGTGGTAGCAGCGGACCAGGACGGTCCGGCCCTGGTCCAGCGCCTCGCACGCGGCCCGCGCCAGCCGCATCACACCGGTCAGCTGCGTCCCGTCCAGCGGTCCGTCGGGGATCGGCCACACATGGTGCTCCACACCCGGGTCCGGCCCGTGCCCCGGCAGCCGCAACAGGGTCAGCACCAGCCCGAACTCATCGCGCACCACGGCGAGTTCACGCTCCCCAGAGCTGCCGGTGAACTCGTGCCCGCCCATCCACAGACCGGGCACGATCTCGCTCCACGGGCTCTCCGGAGCGGGTACGTCGGGTTGCTTCCTGCGGGTCCGCAACGGCGCCTCCCCAAGCCCCTGCACCTCGTCCCAAAGGTAACCGGGTTCTTGCCCCCGAGCACCCCGCCTGTTCCCATGGTCGGGAGGTGATGGTGCATGACCGGACTGCGCGTCGTACCGACCCGGCGCCATGGACAGGAGCGGCTCTACGTCTGTCTCGGCGACGGACGGAACCTCGCCTGGTACGACCGTGAGGCGGCCCGCGTCAACCTGCTCAGCGAGGCGAGCCGGGACGCGGTGCTGGAGGCGCTCGGCCCCTTCCTCACCGGCCCGGTGACGGTGGGCCCGCCCCCGGTGCCGACCCCGGCGGAGCTGGCCCGCCTCACCCTCCCGCCCGACGACGACCTCGCGCCCAACCGTCCCGGCGAGGCGCTGCACCTCGCCCTCGACCGCGACCCGGCCCCCGCGTACCGGCTGCGCCCCGACCCGCGGCGCCGCGCGCTCGCCGCCGAACAGGCGGTCGGTGAGGCGCTCGACCGGCTCGACGGCGCGGGCTGGCACACCCTCCACTCGATCCCGCTGCCCGGCGGCGACCGGCTGCACCACCTGGCGATCGGCCCCGCAGGTCTCTTCGCCCTCCACACCGTCCATGCCCGCAAGCAACGGGTCACCGTCACCGACCCCATGGTCGCCGTGGGCCGCCACGAACCCGACCCGCTGCTCCGCCGGGTCCGCGCCGACGCCGACCGCGCGTCCCACGCCCTCACCGCCGAGGTCCACCCGGTCCTCGCCCTCGTCGGTCCGGCGGACGTCCGCGTGACGGCCCCGCTCCGCTCCGTCCGGGTCCTCCAGGACACGGACCTGCCGGACCTGGCCCGCGTGGGCGGAGTCCTGAAACCGGCCGACATCGAGGCCCTGCACGCGGCGGCCCGCGACCGGCGGACGTGGGGGAGGGGGTGAGGGGCGGGAGCGGTGGGGTGCGGTCCGTTTCGGGGCGTGGGCCGGCGTCATCCAGCCCGTCCGGCGTTCGACGACGAGGCCCGTGCGGGGCCGAAGCGGGGGTGCGGGGGCAGCAGCCCCGGAAACGGGGTGAGCGACGCCGGAGCACCCGCGACGCCGCACGCCCACCCCCGGCGTGACAGCTACCGCACCCGTCCCGCCCCCTCCGGGTCGAGCAACGGCGCCATGAGATCCCCGACCTCGCTCAGCCGCTGCGCCATCTCCGGTGCCAGGAAGCCGAGTTGACCACCCGCACGACCCGACTCCACCTCCTCCCACGTCACCGGCGCCGACACCCCCGGCTCCCGCCGGGCCCGTACCGTGTACGGCGCGGCGGTCGTCTTCCGCGCGGCGTTCTGGCTCCAGTCCACGAACACCTTCCCCGGGCGCAGACTCCGCGTCATCCGGTGCACGACCAGCTCCGGCATGACGGCCTCCGCCTCGACGGCCAGCGACTTCGCGTACGACGTCGCCCGCGCCGAGGGCACCGGTTCCACCGCCGCCAGCACATGGAGCCCCTTCGCTCCGGAGGTCTTCGGGTACGCCGCGATCCCGTCCGCCGCCAGCCGCTCCCGCAGCCACAGCGCGACCTCCGCGCACTCGACGACCGTCGCCGGCGCCCCGGGATCGAGGTCGAAGACCAGCCGGTCGGCCAGCTCCGGCGCCCCGATCACCCACTGCGGGGTGTGGAACTCGGTGACGAGGTTCGCCGCCCACATCAGCGACGCCAGGTCCTGCACCAGCACCATCCGGGCCGGGCCCGCCGACCGGGGCACCTCCGCGGTGGTGACCCAGTCGGGCGTACCGGGCGGCACGTTCTTGGCGAAGAAGAGCTGCCCGTCGGGGCCGTCCGGGTAGCGCAGGAAGGAGACCGGCCGGTCCCGCAGATGGGGCAGCAGGACCCCGGCGGCGGTGGCGTAGTAGTGCAGGACCTCGCCCTTGGTGAAGCCGGTCGCCGGGTACAGCACCTTCTCCAGGTTGCTGAGCGCGACTCTCCGCCCCTCCACCTCTGTGATCGGCGTCATACGATGAGAATCCCACGAAACCATGACAGACCGGCGGGGTGAACCGGTGGGAAAGGCAGGTGCTGCACGTGCGCTCCATCTGGAACGGCGCCATCTCCTTCGGCCTGGTCAGCATCCCGATCAAGCTGGTCAACGCGACGGAGAGCCACTCGATCTCCTTCCGGCAGATCCACACCGAGGACGGCGGCCGCATCCGCTACCGCAAGGTCTGCGAACTGGAGGACCGCGAGGTCACCCAGGCGGAGATCGGCAAGGCGTACGAGGACGCGGACGGCTCGGTCATCCCGATCACCGACGAGGACCTGGCCGAGCTGCCGATCCCGACGACCCGGACGATCGAGATCGTCTCCTTCGTGCCGGCCGACCGGATCGATCCGCTCCAGATGGACGCGGCGTACTACCTCTCCGCCAACGGCGTCCCCGCAGCCAAGCCGTACACGCTGCTGCGGGAGGCCCTCAAGCGGAGCCACAAGGTCGCCATCGCGAAGTTCGCCCTGCGGGGCCGCGAACGGCTGGGCATGCTGCGGGTCGTCGACGACGTGATCGCCATGCACGGACTGCTCTGGCCGGACGAGATCCGGGCCCCCCAGGGCGTCGCCCCCGACACCGACGTGACCGTACGGGACAAGGAACTCGACCTCGCGGACGCCCTGATGGACACCCTCGGCGAGGTCGACCTCGCCGATCTGCACGACGACTACCGCGAGGCCGTGGAGGAGATGATCGCGGCCAAGGCGACCGGTGAACGGCCCGCCGAGCCCGCGGCCCGCGCGTCGAGCGCCAAGGTGCTCGACCTCATGGCGGCCCTGGAGAAGAGCGTCCGCGACGCCAAGGAGTCCCGGGGCGAGCCGACGGGGGAGAAGGCCGACGTCCGGTCGCTGCCGTCGCGCACCACCCCGAAAGCGTCTGGCGGCAAGAAGTCGACGGCCACGGCGAAGAAGGCGGCGGCGAAGCGGACAGTGCCGTCGGCGTCCCCCTCGGGCCGGGCCACGGCGTCGGGCGCGGGCGCGGGCTCGGACTCGGCGAAGAAGTCGACGCGGTCGACGCAGCCGGCGAAGAGGGCGGCGAAGAAGACGGCGACCGCGAAGTCCACGGCCAAGAAGACCCCGGCGAAGAAGGCGGCCCCCCGCAAACGCTCGGCGTGAACGCGCCCGCACCCCATCGACAAAGGGCGGTTCGTGCGGATCTGCCCGGTGACGTGCCCCGGACACCGGCCGGCGCGGACCCCGCGGCCGGATCGTACGGGGCGGGGCGGCTCCGGCCCGCGCGCCCCGTCGTGCATGCTTGGGTGCGTCATCAGGTGACGGGGGCTCAGAAAAGTGACGTCCTGGGGAATGGCTGACCAGAATTGCCTGTTCGATCTGACGTTCGGCAATTCGGCGGCTACTGTCCAGGACCGTGGAGGTAAGTGGAATGAGTTTCCTCCGGTTCTCCCTGCTGGGACCGCTGCGTGCCTGGCGGGGAACGGTGGAACTGGCGCTCGGCTCACCGCAGCAGCGCGCCGTACTGGCGATCCTGCTGCTGCGCCGGGGGCAGGCCGTCGGTGTGTCCGAACTCATCGACGGGGTCTGGGGCACCCGGCCTCCCTCGGGCGCCGTCGCGATGGTGCGGACCTACATATCCCGCCTCCGCAAACTCCTCGAACCCGACCGGCCCTCGGGCCGGCCGTCCGCGCTGCTGGTCTCCATCGGCGACGGCTACGCCCTGCGCACCGACACGTTCACCAGCGACCTGGCCGAGTTCGACGAGGCCGTCGCCGAGGCGGAGCGCCGCCGCGCGAGCGGCGATCCGGCCGCCGCCGTACGGCAGTTGCGCGCCGTGCTGGCCGCCGGACCGGGCTCCGCGCTCGCCGGGGTGCCCGGCCCGCACGCCGACGTCGCCCGCGCCGACCTCGCCGAACGGCGCCTGGGCGCCCTGGAGTTCACGCTCCGCACCGAACTTGAACTGGGCCGGCACGAAGCCGTCGTACCGGAGTTGATCGCGCTGCGGGACGCGCATCCGCTGCGGGAGGCCGTGAGCGAACTGCTGCTGACCGCCCTCTACCGGTGCGGGCGGCAGGCCGAGGCGCTGGATGCCTACGCGCGCACCCGCCGCACCCTCGTCGACGAACTCGGCATCGAACCCGGCCCGTCCCTGCGCGCCGTGCACGCGCGGCTGCTGGCCGGCGACTCCGGACTCGCCCCGCGCACCCCCCGCCGGGCCCCCGCGGAGACCCGGCCGGCGGAGAACCCGGCCCCGACTCCCCGGCACAAGCCGGACGTTCCCGCACCGGCCCGCCGCGGCGGTGCCGTACGGCCCTCACAACTCCCCGCCGATCTGGCCCTGTTCACCGGCCGCAGGGGCGAACTCGACTGGTCTGACGCCCTGTTGCCCGAGGGTGAGGGGCCGCCCGGCACCGCCGTCATCGTGGTGGTCGACGGCATGGCCGGCACCGGCAAGACCGCCCTCGCCGTGCACTGGGCCCACCGGGTCGCCCACCGCTTCCCCGACGGCAGCCTCTACGTCAACCTGCGCGGCTACGACCGCGGCGGCTCCCGGATGGCACCCGGCGACGCGCTCCAGATGTTCCTGGTGGCGCTCGGCTTGGCCCCGCAGGCGGTCCCCGAGGGGCTCGACGCGCAGGCGGCCCTCTTCCGCAGCGTCCTCGCCGACCGGCGGGTCCTGATCGTGCTGGACAACGCCCGCGACAGCGAGCAGGTACGGCCGCTGCTGCCCGGCACCCCCGGCAGCCTCGTCCTCGTCACCAGCCGCAGCCGGCTCAGCGGGCTGGTGGCAGGACACGGCGCCCACCCGCTCACCCTGAACGTGCTGACCGGCGAGGAGTCGCTGGAGCTGCTCACCCGCCGGCTGGGCGCGGCCCGGGTCGAGGCCGAACCGGAGGCCGCCGCCGCCATCGTCGCGCTCTGCGCCCGGCTGCCGCTGGCCCTGTCCATCGTGGCGGCCCGCGCCGCCCACCACCCCGGTTTCCGGCTCGCCGACATCGTCGCGGAGGTCCGGGGCGACCACGGCAGCCTCGACGCGTTCGTCGTCGGCGACGACAGCGGCACCGACGCCCGCGCCGTCTTCTCCTGGTCCTACCAGGCCCTGGCGCCCGAGGCGGCCACGCTCTTCCGCCGGCTCGCCCTGCACCCCGGCCCCGACATCAGCACCGCCGCGGCCACCGCGCTGGCCGGCGCGAGACCGCGCCAGGTCCGCGCCCTGCTCACCGAACTGACCGGTGCGAGCCTGCTCCTGGAACGGCTGCCGGGCCGCTTCGCCTTCCACGACCTGCTGCGCACCTACGCGGCCGAGCTGACCGAGACGGAGGACACGGAGGCCGTCCGCGCCGCGGCGCTGCTGAGACTGCACGACCACTATCTGCACACCGCCCACAACGCCTCCTCGGTCCTCGACCCGCTGCGCGAGACCATCCCGCTGCCACCGGGTTCGACGGGCAGCGAGCCGCTCCGGTTCAACGACCGGGCCAGGGCGACCGCCTGGCTGCGCGCGGAGCGCTACGTGCTGCGCGCGATCGTGGAACACGCGGCGGCGCGGGGCTACGACGAACACGCCTGGCGCACCGCCTGGGCCCTGGACGTCTACTTCAACCGGCTCGGCTACTTCCACGACGTACTGGAGATCAACAGCGCGGCCCTGCGAGCGGCCCGCAAGCTCGGCGACCTCATCGGCCAGGCCTACTCCCTGTGCGGATTGGGCGTGGCGCACTCCCAGCTCGGCCACGCGCAGCCCGCGCTGCGGCATCTGGAGCGCGCGCTCGACCTGTTCCGGGACGCCGACGACGCGCCGGGGCAGGCCCGGGCCCATCGGGGTCTCGCCTATCTCGCCAACCGGGTGGAGCGTCGTACCGACGCCCTTGACCACTATGTCCAGGCGCGCGCGCTGTACCGGGCGGAGGGTGACCTCAACGGCGAGGCCGGGGTGCTCAACCAGGTCGCCTGGACGTACATCCTGATCGGCGACCACGAGAAGGCCCTCGACTGCTCGGGGGAGGCGCTGCTGCTCTACGAGGAGATGGGCGACCCCTACGGAGGGGCCTCGACGGAGGACACCATCGGGTACGCCCTGCATCATCTGGGCCGGTACGCGGAGGCGATCGAGCACTTCGAGCTGTCGGCCCGGCAGTTCCGGGGGATCGGTGACCGCTATCTGGAATCCGAGGTGCTACGTCATCTCGGCGCCGCCCATCAGGCCATCGGCGACCTGGACGCGGCGCGTACGGCGCTCCGGTCGGCGCTCGTCCTGCTGGAGGAGGGCGGCCACACGGAGGCGGACGACGTACGGCGGGCGCTGCGTGAGATGGACTCGCCGGAGCGGCCGTCCGTCACGCGGTGACCGGCCGCCGGCCGGTCGGGGGGCGGCTCAGCGGCCGACGACCTGGCCCAGCTCCATGCCGCGCTCGCGCAGCGCCGCCTTCAGGCTGCGCAGGGCGTAGTACACCCGGGACTTGACGGTGCCCCGGGGGATGCCCAGGTCGTCGGCGGCCTGCTGGGTGGTCCGGTCGGCGAAGAACGTCGCCTGGAGCACCTCGCGGTGGGCCGGCGTCAGCGCCTCCAGGGCGTCGTGCAGCACCATGGAGGAGAGCATCCGGTCGATGTCGTCCACCTCGGCGCACATGTCGCCCAGCCAGCTGGTGTGGCTGACCTCCTGCGGGCGGGCCATCCGGGTCCGGTGCGCGTCGATCACGAGGTTGCGGGCGACCCGGAACATCCAGGGGCGCACGGCCATCCCCTCGCTGTCGGTCAGGTTCCGCTTGTTCCAGCAGCGCAGCAGCGTCTCCTGGATGACGTCCTCGGCCCGGTACGAGTCCCCGTCCAGCAGCCGAAGCACGTACGAGTAGAGGGCCGGGCCGTGCTCCAGGTACAGGTCGCGCAGGGCACGCTCGTCGGGGGAGGTCGCGGTGGCCGATCCGATGGCTGTCACGTTCATGGCTGTGCTCCTGATCCTCGGTTGTCCGGCCCGGCCGACTTGCGCCGGGCCCGGTGCCTCCTTGTGATCCGAAGCTTTCCGAAGAGCGGTCCACGTTCGTTTGACGGCCGTTGTACGAGCCGATGTACGAGCCGATCGACGCGTTGATCAGCGCCGTTGACCAGGGATTTCTTGCTGGTGAACGCTTCGACGGATGCCGCGTCGACGCTCGCGGAGAGGTCAGACGTACGCCCCGTCCAGCGCGTCCACCTGCCGGCGGACCTGGTCGGCGAGTTCCGTGTAGCCGGGCGGCAGCATGCCCCGGTGCTCCAACATGTCCCACATGTGCAGCAGTTCGCGGCCGTGGGCGATGATGGCCCGGTCGTCCTGGAGCTGCTGCCAGACCGCGGCGGCCCGCGCCACGTCCTCCGCCCCCCGCCCGTCCCCGTTGCCGCACCGGATCCGCGCCACCGCCAGCGCCAGCACGATGGCCTCCCGGTGATCCCCGCGCAGATACGCGAGATACGCCTCCACGGCCCGTGCCTCCACGGCGTGCGGATGCGTCGCGCCCAGCGAGCCGGTCAGGCTCTCGCGCAGCGCCCGCGCGCCGGTGAAGGCCTCGTCGAGCCGGCCGACGTTCGCCAACGCGTTGATGTAGTCGATGTGCTGGGTGAGTTCGGCGGGCGGCAGGTCGACGGGGGCGGGTGCGGGGGTGCGGGCGGCGGCCGTGGCGCGGGCGCGGGCGCGGGCCACCGCGGTGGCGATGGCGGACGTCGTGGTGGTGACGGTGACGGCGGCGGGGGGAGCGACGTAGACGGCCGGCTCGGGTGCCGGCTCCGGCCGCGCTGCCTGCTCCGGCGCGTACTCCCACTCCGGCTCCGGCGCGAACACCCCCCGCTCGATATCCGGCTCCAACTCGTCTTCGTACATGACCACTTCCTCCTCGTACTCCGACACCTCATCGGCCTCCGCATCGTAGGCGAGGACGTGGCTGGAGCCGTCCGGCAGGACCTGGAGGACGAAGTGGGCGCCGCCGGGGCCGTCGTTCACGGTCGCCTCGACGGCCGTGTCGCGCGCCTCGGCGTACCGGTGCAGCTGGTCGAGCACGGCCTCGTGCACGGACTGGTCCGGGGCGGGCACGAGCGGGTCGCCGTCGATCTCGGCGAGGCCCTCGTCGGAGATGTACACCTTGAAGTGGTCCATGGCTGTTCTCCTGGTTCGGCAGGTCGGGGGAGTCGGGGGTCAGGAGCCGGAGGACGCCGTCGCCGTCGGTGTGACGCCGGGGGTGGCGCCCGAGGGGGGCGCGGCGACGCCCTGGTACTTGGCGAACTGGGCGCGGATGGCCAGGACATAGCTCAGCGCGTCGTTCGACTGCGAGACGCCCTTCGCCGCCTTCACGGCGTCCATCCCGATGGCGTAGCCGCCCAGGGCGAGGTCCAGGACGCTGTTGGTGGTGTTGCCGTCCTTGTCGGTGGTCTTCACGACCGTGCCGTTGTCGAGCAACGTCTGTCCCTGGCTCGCCAGATCGCACATGTAGCGGGCCAGGGCCATGATCGAGTCCTTGTTGTCCGTCGCCTGCGTCTTGCCGTTGCCGTCGTCGTCCTTGCCGTACTTGGTGAAGATGTCCGGCGTCAGCTGCGAGATGCCCGTCTCGCCGTGCGGTCCGACCAGCGTCGAGTTGAAGCCGGACGCCTTCTCCAGTTGGGAGGCGATGACGATCGGGCCGATCGCGTCGCACTGCTCGCCGGCCTTCTGGATGGGGTCCGCCAGGTCCGAGGGGACGGTGGCGGTGTCCAGCTTTCCCTTCCCGTCGCCCTGGAGGATGGTCATCATCTGGTTCGCGGTGTTGTTGTCGCTGTTGTAGTTGTCGGCGCTGCCGCCGCCTCCCCCGAAGAACAGGATCAGCGCGATGAGCGGGGCCAGCAGGACCCCGAGCCCGCCGAAGATGATGATCAGCGGCACGGCGCCCGCCACGGTCAGCGGGATCATCACGCAACCGCCCACGCCGGCGCCGGCCACGCCGTACATGACGGCCTTCGAGCCTGCTCCCTCTTCGCCTTCTCCGGCACCCATCCGCGTCCTCCGCCTTCTTCAACTCGTCTTGAACCGCTGTGCCCACATGGCCCGTTGTGCTGTCCGACGGACTCGGTAGATCGAAACGGGCCCCGCAGCGAAGAAGTTCAAAACAGTGGAAACCGGATGAGCCAGAACAGCGGAAGCACGAGCCAAGAGGGGGGCGGGAAAAACATCATGGGCACTCCTGCGGCACCACCGCCGGGCCCGCAGTCATGGGTACGGGGCCCCAAGCCCGCACAGGCCCCACAGCCGGCACCCCCGGCGACGGACAGCGGCGCCGCCGCACCCGTCGGACAGCCCACACCGACCGGATACCAGGCCCCCGTCGGGCGGACGGCGTACTCCCCGCACCAGGGCTTCGGCGGCGGGCTGCCGTCCGCACCCGTACGGCAGGGAGCACCGGCGCCGCAGCCGCAGGGCGTCGTACAGCCCGCCCCGCGGCCCGTCGCTCCGGCCGCTCCCCGGCCCGCGGCACCCGTCGCACGGCAGACCGCCGCCCCCCGGACCAAGGCGCCCGCCCCGCGGCAGGCCGCCCCCCGGTCCAACGCCCCCGCCCGCAGGGCCACTTCGGCCCGTCCGGCGGAGCAGGGCTGGGATCAGCCGAAGCGGCCCAGGGCGGCGGCGCGGGGCAGGTCGCGGGAGGACGTCGGGTGGGTCAAGGCGCACGGCGGCTCCGGCGCGACCTCGCTCGTCGAGGCACTCGGCGGCGTGGACGTGGGCGCCCGCTGGCCGGAGCCCGCGCGGGGCGAGCCGTACCGGATCGTCCTGGTCGGCCGGACCAGCGCGAGCGGCCTGCGGTCCGTGTCCCGGGCGCTCGGCGCGCTCAAGGACGGCAACGCCCCGCAGGGCCTCGAACTGCTGGCCGTGGTCCTCGTCGCCGACGCCCCCGGACGGCTGCCGCTCAGTCTGCTGCGCCGCATCCGGGTCCTGCGCTCCGTGGCCCGCGTGCACCGTGTGCCGTGGATCCCCGCGTGGCGCACGGACGGCCAGCTGAAGTACATCCCCAGGCAACTCGTCACCCTCGCCAAGCTGGTGGGCGCCGACATCTACGGCGAGGGAGCCGCGTCGTGAGCCAACTCCACTCCACCGCCCAGTACTTGGCGGCCTGGGACCCGGGCGCCGACGGCAAGACGATCCTCAACACCCTCTGCTGGTGCGCCTCGGCCTGTGGCGTCGCCGGACTGATCATCGTCGGCATGCAGATGGCCCTCCAGCTGCGCCGCGGCGACCCGGGCGAGGGCGGCGAGCACTTCCGCGGTGTCTTCTTCGTGGTCCTCGCCTGTGTGATCGCCAGCACGGCCGGTCCGCTCGTCCAGTTCCTCGGCGCGCTGACCCTGCAAGGCCCGTAGGGCCGACCGCTTTTCCCGCACTGCCAGTTCACCCTCCCGCCCACCGCTCAGGCCGGGCGCCCGATCCTCGGAGAATCCTCATGTCCGCAACGCTCTTCGAAGCCTCCAACTTCCTCGCCTCGACCGTTCCCCAGCCGACGAGCAACGCTCCCACCGAACTGACCGGCAAGGTCAACCTCGTCCTCGGCATCCTCGCCTGGGCCGGCACCGCCGCCGGTGTCTGCGGCGTGCTGGTCACCGGCGCGATGATGGCCATCTCCGTCAAGCGGGGTGAGAGCTCGGAGCACATGAGCCGCCTCGGCATGGTGCTCGGCGGCTGCGTCCTGGTGGCCACGGCGGGCCCGCTCGTCACGTTCGTCTTCAAGTAGAGAGCGCGGGACAGTGGGCATTTTCAAGCGCGGAGAAGAGCGGTCCGAGGAGTCCGGTCCGTACTGGAAACAGCGCAGTTGGCAGGCTTCGGCGGGGTTCCTCGCGCTGGTCGTCGTCATGGGCGTGATCACCGCGCTGACGTCCGGCTCGGGCACCGACAACCGTGTCAAGGCGCCGGCGTCCAAAGGCCCGCTGTCCGGCACCGTCGCCAAGAAGGACGGCCGCCCCGGCGGCTGCCGTACCGACGACAGCGCGGGCGACACGATACCCACGTCCGTGCCGAAGGACATCAGCTGGCACACGCTCAGCTTCGGGCGTGTGCCGGTCTCCGCCTCGGCGGGGCCGACGAAGATCCAGGGCGCCGTGTGGTGGTGCTTCGCGCACACACCCATGGGCGCCGTGCTGGCGGCCACCGTGATCCCCACCCAGATGAGCGGATCCCAGTGGCGCACCGTCACCGACCAGCAGGTGGTCGCCGGCCAGGGACGCCGCATGTTCGTGTTCCAGCGCACCGCCGTGCCGGACACGGACGCTACGAACGCCGCCCCGGCCACCTCGTCGTACGCCGGATTCCGGGTGACCTCGTACACGAGCAGGGCGGCGAGCGTCACGCTGTTGATCAAGAGCGACCAGGGCTATGCCACGACCACCGTCTACGTGCGGTGGAGCGGTGGCGACTGGAAGATCCAGCCCGACGGAAGCGGCGGCCTGTACTCGCAGATGGCCTCCGAGCAGAGCGCCGTCGGCTACACACTTTGGGGGGTTTGACGTGGCGGCCTGTAGCAACGGGAATCCGCTGGCGAACGCGATCACCGGGTTCTTCAGCTTTCTCGGCGACCCCGTCGGGACGGTCGTCGGTCTGATCGCGAAGACGATCCTCGCCGCCGCGATCGCGGTCTTCGCAGGGCTGGCCGAGAGTGTCCCGACCCTGGAGGACACCACCACCTCGCACGATCTCAGCGACAAGACCTCGTGGATCGTGGTCTATCTCGCCGTCGGCTCGCTGGTGTTCGCGGCCGGCAAGATGGCGATCGAGCGCAGGGGCACAGCCGGTGTCACCGCGCTGAAGGGCATCATGCGCGTCGTCCTCGTCTCGGGCGCCGCCACCACCATCTGCCTGGCCGCCGCCAGGATCGCGGACAACTACTCCACCTACCTGTTCGACAACTCCGTGCAGAACGCGCTGAACAACATCGGCGCCTGCGGCGACAACAGCAACATCCAGTCCTTCCTGCTGCTGATCCTCGCCTTCCTGCTGCTGCTCGCGGGCATCCTGCACACGATCCTGATGTACATCCGGCTCGGCGTCATGATGATCATGCTCGGTACCCTTCCGATGGCCGCCGCGGCCTCGATGACGGACTGGGGTGCCGGCTGGTGGCGCAAGCACATCGGCTGGATGATCTCCTGGCTGCTCTACAAGCCCGCGGTCGCGCTCGTGCTGAACGCCGGCATGGCGATGATCACGCAGGGCCAGAACAGCAAGACGGGCGCCGACGTCAACACCCGCATCGCCGGTATCGGCGTGATGCTGTTGTCCGCCATCGCGCTCCCCGCGCTGCTGAAACTCGTCGTACCCGCCGCCGCGGCCATGGGCACCGGCAACCCGATGTCCTCCATGGGCCAGGCGGGCAGCCAGTTCGCGACCGGCGCCGTGCAGGTCGGCGCCATGAGCGGCGGTTCCGGCGGTGGCGGCGGCGCACAGCAGGGCCCCAGCGGAGCGAGCGGCACCGGTGGTTCCAGCGGCTCGTCCGGAGCGGGTGGTTCGTCCGGTTCCAGTGGCTCGGACGGTGCCGGCGGTTCCTCGGGTTCTTCGGGATCCTCCGGCTCGGACGGTGCGAGCGGTGCGAGCAAGGCCGCGAGCGGTGCGGGCAAGGAAGCCGCAGCGATGGGCGGACCGGCCGGTATCGCGGTCCTCGCGGCGGTGGCCGCCGCCCAGACCGCCAGCTCGACCGTCTCCGGCGCCGTCGAAGGCGCCGACGGAGAACTCGGCAACAACAAGTGAGCCCGGGGGAGTCCATGACGCCCAGGCCGTACGCCCGTACCTCCTGCCGGCGTCGTCTCCCCTGACGAACGGCCGCCGGGCCCCCTTCCCCCAGGGCGCCCGGCGGCCACCCCACCACCCCCAACTCGCTCCGCACGCCCAGCACTTCACGAAAGGACCGGTCTCATGTCCATGGAAGCCGCCACCCAACCGACCTACGGGAACTGGCGCAGGCCACGGCGGGCCGGACTCGGGCCGCTCGGGCTCGTCGGAACCTTCGTGGTCTTCGGCGGACTCATCGCCACCCTGCTGGCGTCGCTGATCTCCCTGTACGCGGCGATCATCGTGTTCATACCGGTCGCCCTCTTCCTCATCCCGCTCACCATCCGCACCCAGGACGGCCGCAACGTCTACCAGCTCTTCGCCCTGCGCGTCGGCTGGTGGCGCCGGAAGGCCGCGGGCGCCCACCTCTACGTCTCCGGCCCGCTCTCCGCGCGGCCGGGCGGCCGGTTCCGCCCGCCGGGGCTGCTCAACAAGGTCACCGCGACCGAGGGCCGTGACGCCTACGACCGGCCCTTCGGCGTCCTGCACCACCCGCAGCGCGACCTGTACACCATCGTCCTGGGCTGCGACCCCGACGGCGGTTCGCTGATCGACCCGGACCAGGTCGACGTGTGGGTCGCGCTGTGGGGTGAGTGGCTGGCCCGGCTCTCCCACGAACCCGGCCTGAAGGGCGCCACCGTGATCGTGGAGACCGCCCCCGACTCCGGCACCCGGCTCGCCCACGAGGTGCTGCCCCGCATCCACCCGGACGCGCCGGCCGCGGCCCGCGCCGTGATGGAGGAGGTCGTCGACCGCTACCCGAGCGCCTCCTCCGAGATGCACACCTACGTCACCCTCACCTACGGCAACCCGGCGGGCCAGAAGCGCAGGAAGGAGGACGTCATCACCGAACTCTCCATCCGCATCCCGGGCCTGCTCAGCGGGCTCGTCGCGGCCGGCGGCGGTGCCGCCTACCCCCTGTCGGCCGAGCGGATCGCCGAGGTCGTCCGGGTCGCCTACGACCCCGCCGTCGCCGCCGACGTCCTCAACGCCCGTGCCGAGGACGGCGGAACGGGCCTGGAGTGGGACGACGCCGGACCCGCCGCGGCCGTCGAGACGGTGAGCGCCTACCAGCACGACTCCGGTGTCTCCCGGACCTGGATGCTGACCCTGGCGCCGCGCGGCACGATCCGCTCCTCGGTGCTGCGGGGCATGCTGGAGGCCGCCCCCGGCACCCGCCGCAAGCGGGTCGCCCTGGTCTACCGGGCCATCGACCCCGCCACCTCGGCCCGGATCGTCGAGGCGGACCGGCGCAGCGCCCAGTTCATGGCCACGTCCGGCAAGGGCATGGTCCAGGCGCGCGCGGCCTCCGAGGTGCGGGCGGCCGAACAGACCGCCGCCGAGGAGGCGGCCGGCGCCGGCCTCGTGGAGTTCTCCCTGATGCTGACGGTCACCGTCGACACCATGGAGGAACTGGCCGACGCCAGCGTCACCGTACGCAACCTGACCGCGGCTTCCCGGGTGCTGATGCGCCCCGCCGACCGGATGCAGGCAGCGGCGTTCAGCTGCACCCTGCCGGCCGGAATCCTTCCGTGGGAACAGACCCTCGTCCCGCACGAACTGCAGGAGGCGCTGTGAGCCGCCGTAGCGAAGAGAAGCTGGCCGAGCGGCAGGACCGCATGGCCGAGGAGCAGGCGTTCCGGGACCTGGCCGCGGGCGGGTCCGGGCTGATCGGCCTGGACGGACCGCAGGCCGCGAGCTCCGGCAAGAAGTCCGCGAAGGCCACCTCCGACGCCAAGCGCGGCGGCAAGCAGAAGGCCCCGGCCAAGCCCAGGGAGCTGTACATCCCGGCCCGCGGCTGGCAGGGCGCCGGCGGCGGACGCGTCGGTTACATGGACCCGCCCACCATGTGGCGTGCCACCACCGTGCAGGCCTGCGGCATGTGGCCGTTCGCCGCCGGTTCGGGCTCGCCCATGACCGGAGTCCCGCTCGGCCAGCACCTGTTCACCGGCGCCACGGTCTGCGGCGACCCGCTGAACTGGTTCACCCGGGCCCGCTACATCTCCAACCCCTCGCTGTTCATGCTCGGCATGCCGGGCCTCGGCAAGTCGACCCTCATCAACCGGATGCTGATCGGGCTCGCCGCCACCGGCGTCGTCCCGCTGGTCCTCGGCGACCTCAAGCCGGACTACGCCGACACCGTCCGCGCGCTCGGCGGCCAGGTCATCTCCATCGGGCGCGGCCGGGGCGGCATCAACGTCCTCGACCCGGGCGCCATGGGCCAGGCCGCCGCGAAGATCGGCGGCGAGGCCGGCGAGGTCCTCAAGGCCGAGGCCCACGGCCGGGTGCTGAACATGGTCGCCGCCCTCATCACCATCGTGCGCAGCCGGCCCATGGACGACCACGAGCAGTCCGTGCTCTCCGCCGTCCTGCACCACCTGCGCGAACGCACCCTGCCCGGCCGGACCGTGCTCCTGCCCGACGTGCTGCGGGTGCTCACCGAGGGCCCCGACCGGGTCCGCGCGGTCACCCTCGACCGCGGCGACGACACCCGCTACCGGGACGCCGTCGACCCGCTGCACCGCTCCCTCCTCGGCATCCTCGACGGCCCGCTCGGCGACACCTTCGCCTCCGAGACGTCCACCCGGATCGACCCGAACGCGCCCGCCGTCTGCATCGACATCTCCGGCATCGGCGAGGCCGACACCCAGCTCACCGCCGCCGCGATGCTCGCCGCCTGGTCCGACGGGCTCGGCACGGTCGCCGCGTCGCACGCCCTCGCGGACGCCGGACTGGCGCCCCGGCGCTGGTTCTTCACCGTCCTCGACGAGCTGTGGCGCCCACTGCGCGCCGCCTCCGGCATCGTCGACCGCATCGACGCGCTCACCCGGCTCAACCGCTCCCTCGGCCTCGGCGACGCCAAGATCACCCACACCCTCAAGGACGCCGAGGCCCTCGGCAGCGACGCCGACCGCGCCAAGGCGCGCGGCTTCGTCGAGCGCGCCGGCATGGTCGTCTGCGCCGGCCTGCCGAAGACCGAGATGGAGGACCTCGGCAAGGTGGTCGGGCTCTCCCGCCGCGAGATCGAACTCGTGTCGTCCTGGTCCTCGCCGCCCGGCTGGGGCGTCCGGGGCGAGGACGAGGAGCCTCCGGGCCGTGGCCGTTTCCTCATCAAGGTCGGTGGCCGCCCCGGCATCCCGATCAAGGTCGCCATCACCGACGCGGAGCGCGAGCTGCACAACACCAACACCCGCTGGACGACGAACGAGGCGGCCATCGAGCAGGTCGCCGCCCGCGCCGCCCAGGAGGTCGCACGGCTCTCGCAGGACGGGCCGCTGCCGCTGGCCTTCCCGGGCGACCCGGCCCCCCTCGCCCTCCCCGGCGACCCGGGATTCCCCGCCATCGAGGCGTCTGCCGGGGGGTGGACCGCATGAGCGGACCCCGCAGCACCGGCCTGGGCGACCAGATGCAGTGGGCGATCGCCGCGATCGCCGCCACCGCCCTCCTGGCGTTCTCCCTCGTCTGGGCCGGCGGCACCTTCGGCGCCGGCCTCTCCGGCGACGGCTGGGACGCCCCGCCGTTCGCCATGTCCACCATCGCCACCCTGGCCTCCGGCGGACCGACCGCGCTGTGGCCGGGCACCCCGGCCGCCGTGCTCTACGCGGGCATGTTCGGCCTGCTGGCGCTGATCGCGGTGCCCGCCGCACTCGTCGTCAACTTCGTCATGGACCGCGGCAAGGCCCCCCAGGGTCTCGCCGGGAAGCGCGAACTCGCCGCCATGTGCCCCAAGGGCATCGAGGCCCGCGCCCGCGAGCTGCGCCCCACCCTCAAGGGCCGCCAGGAGGTCCACCCGGACGAGACCGGCAACCTCCTCGGCGACCTCGACCCCAAGGGCCCCGAACTGCGCAGCAGTTACGAGGACGTCGAGCTGGACCTGATGGCGCCCCGCGCCGGCAAGTCCACCGGCATCGCCGTCCCCCGGGTGCTGCGCGCCCAGGGCGCGGTCCTGCTGACCTCCAACAAGTCCGACGTGTACGCCGTCACCCGCGCCCAGCGCGAGAAGGTGGGCATGGTCTGGACGTTCGATCCGCAGGGCATCGCGCACGCCCCGCGCGCCATGTGGTGGAACATCCTCGGCGAGTGCCACACCATCGAGGGCGCCCGCCGGATGGCCGGCCACTTCGTGGCGTCCGTCAACGACGACACCGCGAAGAAGGACTTCTGGATCTCGGCCGCCCAGAACACCCTGACCGCCCTCTTCCTCGCCGCCGCGCGCGGCGGCGCCCCGCTGACGGAACTCCTCGCCTGGCTCGCCGACCCGGCCGACCGCACCCCGATCGACCTGCTCCGCGAGGTCGGACTCGTCGCGATGGCCGAGCAGTTGCAGGGCACGGTGCGCGGCGCGGTGGAGACCCGGGACGGCATCTACGAGACCGCCCGCCAGACCGCGTCCTGCCTGCTGGACCCCGAGATCCTCGCGTGGGTCACCCCCGACCCCGGGGTCCCGGAGTTCCGCCCGGACCTGCACGTCCTCGGCACCGACACCCTCTACCTGCTGTCCAAGGACGGCGGTGGTTCGGCGGCGGGCGTCATCGCGGGTCTCGCCGACGCGACGATGCGGGCGGGCGTCGTGGCCGCGGAACGCATGGGCGGCCGGCTCGACCCGCCGCTGACCGCGGTCCTCGACGAGGCCGCGAACGTGTGCCGCATCTCCGACCTCCCCGACCTCTACTCGCACTTCGGCTCGCGTGGCATCAACGTCGTGACGCTGCTCCAGAGTTACCGCCAGGGCGCCCGCGTCTGGGGCGACGTCGGGATGGACGCGCTGTGGAGCGCGGCGACCATCAAGCTCCTCGGCGCGGGCCTGGACGACGCCGACTTCGTGCAGAAGATCTCCACGCTGGTCGGCCAGCACGACGTGAAGACCCCGAGCATCTCCCGTGGCAAGGAGGGCACTTCACGCTCGTACTCCTACCGGCAGGAGTCCGTGCTGCCGCCCGACAAGATCCGTGCCCTGCCCAAGGGCACCGCGCTGCTCCTCGCCACCGGTGTCAAGCCGGCCCTGATCCGGCTGCGTCCCTGGTACAAGGAGCCCGGCGCCGGCGAGATCTCTGCGGCGGCGAAGGCGGAGACGGCGGCGATCACGGAACGCGCAGCGGCTCGTCTGCTGCCGGGTCTTGGCCTGAGTCTGGACAAGGAGCCCGCCGTGGAGAGCTACCGGGACGCCGCCCGAGCGTGACGGTCCGCAGCACCAGTTCGACCGGTGCGTACCTGACTCGCCCCATCAGGCTTACGCCGAGGGCGAGTTGGGCGCCGTACAGCACCAGGCACCCGGCGAGGACGACGGCCGTGCCGACGCGGTCGTAGAGGCCGAGGCCGTAGCCGGTGAAGACGAGGGCGAGCACCAGCGACTGGGAGAGGTAGTGGGTGAGGGCCATGCGCCCGGAGGCGGCGAGGACGGCCGCCACCGGGCGCATGGCGTCGAGCAGCAGGAGCAGCCCGCAGGCGTACGACGCGGTGAGGGCCGGCGCGGTCAGCACCGCCACGGCATGGCCCACCATGAACCACCGGCTGTCCAGCGGCCAGTCGCAGCACACCGCGGTGACGACACCGCCCGCGAGGCCGACCGGCAGCCACCGTACGACGACCTTCCGCAGCCACACCCGGTCCCGGCCCCGCCGCTCGACCAGACGGCCGCGGCCCGCCGCCAGGCCCGCCAGGAACGCGGCGAGCAGGTCGGGGGAGAACAGCAGATCGGCGCCGAGCTGGGCCGGCAGGTCACGCAGATGGGCACCGAGCACCGACCGGAACCCGCCCCGGTAGGCGTCGACGGTGCGGGCGGCGAGGGGCGCGTACTGCTGGGCCGTCACCGGCCGGCCGTAGGCCACGGTCAACAGCCCGTACCCGAGCAGCACCACCGCCAGCACCACCACCAGACAGGCCGCGACGCGCAGGGCGGTGCGCGGAGCGAGGCCGCGCAGACCGTAGAGCACCAGCGCCAGCACGGCGTACGTCATCAGGATGTCGCCGGGGTAGAGCAGCACGGCGTGCGCGAGCCCGAGCCCGAACAGCCCCGCCGTACGCCGGAGATGACGCGGCGCGAACGCGGCGCCCGCCCGCCGGGCCGACCGCTCCTGGATCACGAAGCTGTAGCCGAACAGGAAGGAGAACAGCAGATAGAACTTGGTGGTGACCAGCGCCGTCATCGCCCAGGCGGCACCCCGGTCCAGGGCCGAGGAGTCGGGGCCGCCGACGAACGCGCCGTAAGGGCCCATCATCATGCGCGCGTTGACGAACAGGATGCCCAACAGGGCGAATCCGCGCAGCACATCGAGTTCGAGAACCCGGCCGCTCCCGCCCGACGGCCTCACCGCGACACCCGCAGGGCGGCACCGAACACGAGGGTCGACGACAGGAACCAGCCGAACGCCGGCGACAGCAGATAGCGCGGGGTCCAGAGCCGGGCCGCCGTGGGCCGCTTGCGCGGATAGACCACGGGCACCGTCTTGCCGGCCGGTGGCAGTCCGCGCAGCGGCCCGTACGCCCCCGGGTCGAGGACGACGGTCCGCCCCAGGTGGTCGGTGAACGTCACGAGCCCGCTCCGGCGGCGGTCGCCCGCGATACGCGGGATCACGGTGCCCGTCACGAGCACTCCGCGCACCCACAGCCGCGCCACGGTCACCAACTGCCGTACGGCGAGCGAGAGAAACCCGAGACCCACCCCCACGCACAGGGCGAGCAGCAGCAACTTGGCGTCCATACGGTCCCCTTCACCGGAAGTCACACTTCTTCTCGCGTACAACGGCTGCCGTGCGTCCCGGGTTCACGCCGCCACCCGCCCACGGGTGCCCGCCTTCGCCCGCCACGCACGCACGCCCTCACCTCCGATGAACCGCCGGACGTGCGGCCCCCGTTGTGTGGGCGAACCCCCTCCACCCCTCGTCACGAAGGGAGCTTCGGCCCAGATGAGACGGCCCCTGCGCACTCACGGATACCGGGCGGCGGCAGCCGTCGCCCTGGCCTGTGCCCTGACGGCAGCGTCCCAGCAGGGCGCCCAGGCCGACCCCCAGACCCTCACCGAGGTACAGGCCAAGCTGGAGAGCCTGTACCACCAGGCGGAGGTCGCGACGGACAAGTACAACGCGGTCGACGGCAAGGTGACCGCCCAGAAGAAACGTGTCGGCGCGCTCAACGCACAGATCCGCACCACCGAGGCGAAACTGACCCGCCTCACCGCACTCGCCGGCGCCACGGCCCGCGCCCAGTACCGCAGCGGAGGAGTCCCCGCCGAGATGCAGTTCGCCCTCGCCAGCGACCCCGGACAGGCCCTGAACAACGCGGGGTTGGCGCTCCAGGCCCAGCAGAACACGCAGAACCTGCTGACCGACCTGACGACGACCCGCACGGCCCTGCACACCCGCACGGAGAAGGCCGCCACCGAACTGAAGCACCTGGTGAGCAACCGCCGCGCGATGGCCAAGGAACGCAAGACGATCGAGCAGCACATCGCCGAGGCCAAGACGCTGGAGTCCTCGCTCGCGGCGAAGGAACGCCAACGCCTCGCCGACCTGGAGAAGAAGGAGGAGGACAAGGCCCAGGCGAAGTGGGAGAGCACGGGCATCCTCAAGAAGGTCGGCACCGACGCGACGACCGCCGGCCAGAAGGCCATCGCCTTCGCCGCGAAGCAGATCGGCAAGCCCTACGTCTGGGGCGCCGAGGGCCCCAACTCCTACGACTGCTCCGGCCTCACGAGCCAGGCGTGGCTGGCGGCCGGCGTCACCATCCCCCGCACGTCGGAGATGCAGTGGGCCCAGCTGAAGCACGTCCCGATCGAGGACATGCGCCCCGGCGACCTCATCATCTACTTCGCCGACGCCAGCCACGTCGCCATCTACGTCGGCGACGGAAACATCATCTCGGCCCCCCGGCCCGGACGGTACGTGTACGAGTCGAAGGCGGCCTCGATGCAGATCCTCGGGGTGGTGCGACCGGACGCGTGAACCTCCGCCGCGCCCCCGTCGTCCCCTGCGCCCCGGCGACGCGGCACATCGACCGAAGCCGAGCCACCGAGCCATCAACAGGAGTGCCATGTCAACGACGCAGACGGAGCGGCCCGGGGCTGCCGGACGACCCCGTGGGAACACGCCCGCGGGGGAGAGGCCCGCGGGGGAGAGGCCCGGCGCCGGGAAGGCCGACGCGGCCCCGCAGGAGAAGCCCCCGTCACCACCGCAGTTCATCCTCTACCTGGAAGGGCAGGAGTACGCGAACTCGCTGCGCCAGCTGACCCTGTGGACGCACCACGTGCTGCTCCCGGTCTACGGCAGGGAAGTCACCTCCGCGGCGCCCTGGTGCGGCCGCTGGTGGGAACATCCCGAAGCGGTCGCCCAACTCCACGCCCTGTGGCTCGCCTGGGGCGAACTGACGGGCCCCGGCTCCGCGGTGATCGGCCCCGCCAGCTGGCACCGTGACTACCTGACGACCGTCATGGCCGCCCTGCGGGACCCTCAGGGCCCCTTCGCGGGGTGCAAGCCGGGCATGCACCGCCCGAAGGAGAGGCCCGGCGTCGACGCCATGGACCCGTTCGGGCCGCCCCCGCCGCCTCCTCCGCCGCCTCCGCCGGCCCCGGCCACCGCCTGACCGGAACGAAGGCCGGGTTCGAACCACCTGGTCAGTGCGGGAATTCGGCGCACTGTCGGCAGGGCGGAAAAAAAGGTGACTCGAAAGGTGAAAGGAGGTGAACCGAGGCCCCTGTAGAAGCGTTGTGATGGTCGAGCGGAGCACGAATCAGAGAGGTCGCACGAATACGGGGCCCTACGGGAACCGTAATAAGCGACCGCCACTGGGAAAGAAGGGGAACATGCCAGGTCCAGGTTCCACGGGATCCAACGACTCCAACGCCAGTTCCATTCACTCTGTCAGGATCACTGACAGGGGGAAGGGGAAAGCCCCCGCCATAGCCTCGTCAAGCAAGGCGGTCCCGGAAGCCACCGCACCCGTGATCTTCCAGGGAGCCGTCGGCGTGTACGACCAGACCAGCAAGAGTTACTACGCGGTTACCCCCGACAACCCCTCCGCGACACAGGTCGCACGCTGGGACGGGGTGAAGGACTGGGTCTACCAGAACAGGAGCAAGCTGACGAAGGCTCTGGTCGAGATGGTGCCGACCCTGGTCCAGGGCGCTGCCGGCCTGATGTCGGAGGGCAAGGCGAAGACGATCACCACCGCGGTGGGAGTCGGTACGCAGGGGATCGCGGTCGGGCACGAGGTCTACCACGCCTATAAGAACAACCGGGCCGGTGAGCCCGTCGACGGGTATGCGGCGACGGCGACCGCGTCCCGGGTCGCCGCCTTCGGGAACAACCTCGCCAGCGCCTTGCTCCCTACGGGCAGCGTCTCCGCCACGGTGACGAACAACGTGGGAACGTACTCGAACGCCCTCGCGACCGGGATCAACCTGGTGCACGACCCGCAGGCCGGCCGGGGTGGCCCGATGTACATGCACACCGACGCGACCCTCGGATACGAGATGGGCAATATCCGGCCCGGGTATTACCAGACGCCCACAAGCCAGTCGTCCAACTCGTCCGGGCCCAACGTCAACTATTCGCAGTACCCGCAGTACTCGCAGCCGTCCGCCAGCACGTCGGGCTACCAGGCCGGAGACTACACCTACCAGCCGACGCACGACCCGGCTCAGTACCGCCAGCACGGGAGTGACCCCGGTGCTTCGTCCTCGAATGATGTGCACTACCAGGCGCACCAGGGGCAGCCGCACGGTCGCTGACCGACGCGTCCCACCAGCCTGACCCACAACGGCCGCACCCCCAGGGTGCGGCCGTTGTGTTGAACCCTCGGGCAGGAGCGATCCGTTGTGCTTTTCGAAGCGATGTCGGCGAGCGGCCGACCCATTCAGGCCGACGGATTACGGAGGTACGGACATGTCCGCCACCCACGCACGGCGATTCGCGTCACAGGGACTGCTGGAGCGGCGCCGGTTCGCGGCGGAGGCGAACGGCCCCTACTCCCGGCAGGTTTCCTCCCGGCCGGCGGGAAACGTCCCGCGCCTCGTGCATTTCCCGCCGGTTGCCGAACTGCCGCCGCTGCCGCCCGGGTTCGAGCTGCACACCGTTTAGACCGGCGCGCGGCCCGGTAAAGAGGCCGGTATTGAACCGCCGTTCGCCGCACGCCCGTTGTCCCCTCGTCAGCGCCACCGATCCGAAAGAGGGGCACCGTGGCATTCGACGATCCGGCTTCTCCCAGCCCGAACCGGCTACGGAGGCGGCAGCCCGCGCCGCCCACGTTGGCAGAGTCCCTGCTCGCCACCGAGTACGAACTGAGGAACTTCCACCGCCGCGCAGGCGTGGGCAGGGCCCCGGGCGTCTGGGGAGGCATGTCGGACGCGTTCCGCCGCCTGGCGGATCGCCTCATGGGCAGGTCTCGATCGGCGCGGAACGGTGGTGCCGCCACGCCGGAGGTCCGGGACCCCGCACCGGGCGGGCCGGACCACGCGCAGAACCGCGGGAGCCGCACCTTCGGCCGTGACGATGTCATCGGCTACTACGCGCCGGACCGTGAGAACTACGCACCGGACGAACGGAGTTACCCGGCCGTCGGCGGTCAGGAGGCCGGACGGTACGGCCGACCCTCCACGCCGGGCGGGGATGAGCGCGCTCAGGCGCCGACGGCTGATCCGCCGTGGATGTCCTCGTCGGAAGAGGCCGCGTTCGAGCGGATGGCGAAACTGCAGAGCGAGATGCAGAAGCTCTCACCAGCTGAACGCGCTGCCTCCGAGGACAGAATTCTGCACATGGTCCGCGAGGACCCCAAGTGGAAGAGAGTGCACGACAAGTACCCGGAACGCATGCCGGTCATCATGACGTACGCCAACAACGCCTATGCGCGGGAGCTCGGGGTGGCGCCGCCCCCGGCACCGGACACCCCGCGGCCGGACACCCCGCCCCTCGATACCCGAGCGGAGCGGTGGGAACGGGATCCGCCGCGGGCCGAGGTGCCGTGGCCGCCATCGTTCGTGGTGAGAGACCTCGAAGCGGCCGCCGAGAGGATCGAGACGGAAGCACGGGGGCGCTGGGAGCGCGAGGCGCCCCGTTCGAAGTCGGTCGCGCCGAGTGAGGTCTCCTCCTCGTACCCCGCCCCGGGCGACATGAGCGACGGCGTCGCCTTCACCCATGTATGGCGGGAGCAGGAGCGGCTGAGCAACAATCCCCCGCCTGCTTCTCGCAGCCCTGAGCAGTACCCGGTGTCCCCCCTGGTCGAGCACGCGTCCCCGGCCTGGTCCGAGATCCCGCCGCCCTTGATCGGTGATGCGGGGCGGGAGGTCCTCGGCAGCCAGGCGGCTTCGGTGCACCAAGCCGCGGACCATTCCAGTAACCCCGCGAACCGGAATTTCTCCCACCCATCGGTCACTCAGTCCCCCGCCCCCCGGATGTCCCGCTGACAAGAACGATCGTGATCAGCTGAACCATCCGCCACAGCCCATCCGTCGTGCCTGTGCGAGTGAATCAAGTCCCCACCCCCACAAGCCCCATGGAGAGGCCCTTTCTATGCGCACGTTGCGCTCCATGCGCAGACGCACCTCATTCCTCTTGGCCCTGCTCCTGGTCATCGCCGGTGTCTCGGGCACCGCCGTACTGGTCCAGACCCAACGCTCCCACGACACCAAGATCAACGGCACGCCGGCCGCCGACGTCGCCGACCACACCGTCTCCTTCCAGAACCGGACGAACAGCCGTATCTGGGTGGGCAGCGAGGTCAACGCGGACGGTTCGACCGCGATCGCCGGGCTGCCGGCGCTCGACCCGGGTCAGTCCGCCACGATCACGGTCCCCGAGCACGAGGGCGCCGGGCACTGGCGCGGTACCTTCTTCGCCCGGCAGGGGTGCAGCGGTGACAGCGGCAGTACGTTCCACTGCGCCGTCGGCGACTGCGGACCGTACGCCGACCGCTGCACGCTCGGCCAACAGCCCACAGGGCTGGCCGAGTTCAACTTCGACCCGGTCGACGCCGCGGCACCCTGGTACGACGTCAGCTACGTCGACGCCGTCGCCGCGGCCGTCACGATCACGCCGAACGACGTGACGCCGCCCGCGAGCGGCGAGTGCGCGGTGGCCGGCTGTGCCGAGGACCTGCTCTCCGCCTGCCCGGCCGAGGACCTGACCAAGGACCCGGCCACCGGCGCGTCGCTGGTCTGCGTCAACCCCAACCGGGACGCGAAGACGTCGTACAGCGACACGATCAACCAGAAGTGCCCCACCGCGTACGCGTGGTCCAAGCAGGACGCCGAGCCGGGCAACAAGGTCGTGTACCAGTGCACCAAGTGCAGCGGTCTGACCGTCGCGTTCGGCACCGGCAGCGCGACCACCACCACGACCAACCCGGTCACCCAGCCCGCTCCCGTCGCGGCCTCGGCCCGCAAGGGCGTCAGCCTCAACCCCGTGGACGGTGCCTCCCAGGCGCTCGCCGAGTCCGGCGCGTCCTGGTACTTCAACTGGGCGACCTCCACCGGCGCGGTCACCAAGCCGGACGGCGTCGACTACGTCCCGATGATCTGGGGCCCCGGCTCGGTCACCGACGCCGAACTGGGCGCGTCCGTCCAGAACGGCACGAAGGAGCTGCTCGGCTTCAACGAGCCGGACAACCCGGGTCAGTCCAACATGACGCCCGAGCAGGCCCTCGACCTGTGGCCCCGGCTCCAGTCCACCGGGCTGCGGCTGGGCGCGCCCGCCGTGATGGCCGGCGCCGACGTGGCCGGCGGCTGGCTGGACCGCTTCATGACCGGAGCGAGCCAGCGCGGACTGCGCGTCGACTTCATCCCCGTGCACTGGTACGGCGCCGACTTCGGCCCCGACGCTGCCAACCAGCTGCGTGGCTACCTCCAGGCCATCCACGACCGCTACCACAAGCCGATCTGGCTGACCGAGTACGGCCTCATCGACTTCTCCCAGCCCACCCCCCGCTACCCGAGCGAGCAGGAGCAGACCGCCTTCATCACGTCGTCCACCCAGATGCTGGACGGCCTGGACTACGTCGAGCGCTACGCCTGGTTCACGCTCTCCACGCAGACCAGCCCGACCGGCCTCTACGACGGTACGACCGCCAACGCCAGCGGCCGTGCCTACCAGGGCGCGAGCTGAGAGCCGAGCCGCACCTGTCAGACGGTCCGTTCGGGTGCGGCCCCCTGGGCCGGTGCCTCGGGCGGGCCGTCCGTCTGTCCGGCGAGCCGGGCCCGTATCTTCTCGGCGTCCGGATGGTCGAACTCCACGAAGATCGCCAGTGCCCGCCGCCAGCTGCCCCGCGCGGACTCGGCTTCCCCGGCGGCGAGTTGGGCGTCGCCGAGGTTGCCCAGGGTGTGTCCCTCACCCCAGCGGTTGCCGACGTCCTGGTGCGTCCTGAGCGCCTGGTGGTAGTAGGCGACGGCGTCGTCGTAGCGGTGGAGGCGGCGGTGGACCGTGCCGAGGATGTCGAGGGTGACGCCCTCGACCCAGGGGTTGTCGTTGGCGCGCAGCACGGTCAGCGCCTCCTCCAGGCGGTCGACGGCGTCGTCGAACCGGCCGAGACGCTGGTAGGCGTCGCCGAGGTTGCTGAGCGCGATGCCCTCGCCCCAGGCGCTGCCGAGGGCCCGGTCGACGGCCAGCCCCCGGCGGATGTACTCGACGGCCTTGCGGAGCTGCCCGGCCTGGAGATACGCGTCGCCCAGGTTGGCCACGGCCGATCCCCTGCTGTCCACGTCCCCCAACTCCCGGTAGCGCACCATCGCTTGGTGCAGATGGTCGATGGCCTCGTCGAGCCGGCCCGCACTGCGCAGCGCCGCCGCCAGGTCCGCGAGCCCCTGCGCCTCACCCCACAGGTCGTGGGCACGGCGCGCGGCGGCCAGTCCGGCGCGGGCCGTGTCCAGCCAGTCGTAGAGATGACTGCGCAGGTAGAAGAAGCCCCACAGCACGGCGGGCAGCCGCCAGGCGATGCCCGGCTGTCCGCACTCGGCGGCCTGATGGACGACGGTGACCAGGTTGGCCCGCTCGGTCTCGCACCAGTCCAGGGCTTGATCGAGGGTGCTGAACTCCAGCGGTACGCACGCCTCGGGCAGCGGTTCCAGGGCGACCCGCCGCCGCCGGGGCGTGATGTGCGGGTACGCCGCGTCGGCGGTGTGCAGATACCAGGCGAGCAGCCGCTCGACGGCCCGGTCCCGCTCCTGGGGCGCCTCCTCGACGCGGACGCGCTCGGTGGCGTAGACGCGCAGCAGGTCGTGCAGGGTGTAGCGGCCGGGGAAGTGCTCGGTGAGCAGGTGCGCGCGGGTCAGTTCGACGAGCAGGCCGCGCGTCTCGCGCAACGGCAGCCCGGCGAGCCCGGCCGCGGCGGGCGCGGAGACGTCCGGCCCGGAGTGCAGGCCCAGCAGCCGGAAGAGCCGGGCCGCCGGTGCGGAGAGCGCCTTGTACGACCAGGAGAAGACGGCCCGTACGTCGGTGGTGATGTCGCCGCCCGCGAACGCGTCGAGACTGCCGTGGCTGTCGCGCAGTTCCTCGGCGATGGCGCTGAGCGGGAACCCGGGGTGGGCCGCCGCGTGGGCGGCGACCATGGCGAGCGCCAGCGGCAGCCGCGCACACCGCGTGATGATCTCGTCCGCCGCCTGAGGTTCCGCCGCCAGCCGTCCGGTGCCGAGCCGGCGGGCCAGCAGGTCGTGCGCCTCGGCGGACGTCAGCTCGTCCAATGTCAGCGGGTGGGCCCCCTCGCCCGCGACCAGGCCGGGGAGCTGGTTGCGGCTGGTGACGATGACCACGCAGCCGGGGGAGCCCGGGAGCAGTGGGCGCACCTGGTCGGTGTCCCGGGCGTTGTCGAGGAGGATCAGCACCCGCCGCTGCGCCAGCATGCTGCGGTACAGCGCCGCCTGGGCGTCCAGACCGGCGGGAATCCGCAGCGGGGGCACCCCGAAGGCGTCCAGGAAGGTACGGATGGCCTCCTCCGGTGTCACCACCGAGCCCGTCGGGTCGAAGCCGCGCAGATTGATGTAAAGCTGTCCGTCGGGGAACCGGCCCGCTATCTCATGGGCCCAGCGCACGGCGAGGGTGGTCTTGCCGATGCCGGCCATACCGCCGATCGCGCTGATCAGCACCGTGCCCGGAGCCCGGCCGCCCTCGTTTAACAGGGCGTGCGCCCGGTCGAGTTCGCCCCCTCGGCCCGCGAACGTCGGCAGGTCGGCGGGGAGTTGGGCGGGGCGGGTGGTCGGCGCGGGCGGGGCGGCCGACGGGGGAGAGTGCTCGTCGAACTCCTCCCAGTCCTCCGGTTCTTCCGGATCCGCCTGTCCTCCTTGTCCTCCTTGTCCTTCCTGTTCTTCCTGTTCATCTTGTTCGTCCTGATGGTCGAACGGCCGCAGCCCCTGCGGGAATCGGGGCTCGGCCGGCGGCTCCGAGGAGCCGTACAGCGGCGGCGGTTCCGAGCCGAGGGAGGTG
The DNA here is from genome assembly GCF_040606415.1 of Streptomyces sp. NPDC005423. Taxonomy (NCBI): domain Bacteria; kingdom Bacillati; phylum Actinomycetota; class Actinomycetes; order Kitasatosporales; family Streptomycetaceae; genus Streptomyces; species Streptomyces sp. NPDC005423. The sequence continues at coordinate 101,363 of NZ_JBEXET010000007.1, forward strand.
TCGGCCGCGAGGATGCGCTCGTGCAGCTCGCGCAGGGCCGCGCCGGGTTGGATGCCGAGTTCGGCCGCCAGGGTCGCCCGTGTCCGGCCGTAGGCCGCCAGCGCCTCGGCCTGCCGCCCGGAGCGGTACAGCGCCAGCATGAGCAGACGGCACAGCGGCTCCCGCAGCGGGTGGGCACCGACCAGCGTGAGGAGTTCGGCGATCACCTCGCCGTGCCGGCCGAGCTCCACATCGAGCTCCAGCCGGAGTTCGAGCGTGTCCAGCCGCTCCTCGTTGAGCCGGAAGCTCTCGGACTCGGCCAGGGGGCCGGGCAGTCCGGACAGTGCGGCCCCCTGCCAGCCGGCGAGGGCGGTGTGCAGCAGCTCCGCGGCGGCGGTCGACTCCCCGTCCGCGCGCAACCGCCGCGCCGCCACCACCCGCCGCTCGAACTCGGTGAGGTCGAGCGTGTCGTCCTCCCGCAGCCACAGGGCGTACCCGTCGTCGAACGAGACGAGCGTCCGGGGTGTCTCGGCCGCGTCCCGCCCCGGCTCCAGCACCTTGCGGAGGCGCGACACATACGTCCGCAGGACCGACACCGCGGTCGCCGGCCGCTCCTCGCCCCAGACCGACTGGACGAGTTCGCCGATCGTGACGGGGCGTTCCCGCCGCAGCAACAGGGCTGCCAGCACCGCCCGTTGCTGCGGCGAGCCGAGGTCCAGTTCCTGTTCACCGCGCCATGCCCGGACCGGTCCCAGGACGGTGAAACGCACGGGTTCTTCGTAGGCGTTCACTCCTGGCACTGTACTGAACACCCGCCCCACGACTGCCCCGGACCCGGTCGAAGGCTGCCCTTCGATACGAATCGGGGTTGCCCTTTCGGGCAACCCCGGACGCGGGCCGGAGCGAACGTCGGAGCCCGTCGCGAACAGACGTACCATCACTGGTGGTTTCGGCCGGCCGAGGCATTGAACCGTTTGTGCGCGCGGCCCGTTGCGATACCCGGGGACTGTCGCGACGGACCCGACCGGGCCGTTGGGCCGGGAAAGTCAGGAAGGAATGGCCATGAGCCGGGGTGAAGAGACGGACGAACCGATCATGGGGGACGACCACGAGCAGTCCAGGGAGGGGGAGGGAGAGCCGGTGCGGCTCGGCAAGCCGGAACCCGGGGGTGGCGGGGCACCGTCCGAGCCGGGCCTCCGTTGCGCGGTGGTGATCTCCGGCGACGGCTCGGCAGCCATCGACGGCGAGCCGGTGCCGGTCCCGGAGGGGATGACGGTCGACGCGGCGATCCTCGACATGCTGCACGGACACGCCCGCGACCAGGACACCGTGGTCACCGCGAGCATCTCCGACCCCGCCGCGGGTTATGTGGCGTACGTAGAGGTGGCGCCCGACGGTTCCAGCACCCTGCTGGACCAGCGGGAGGAGCCGCCCGCACCGCCCGCACCGCCCGCACCGCCTGCGATGCCCGCGGCACCCGCACCGCCCGAGAGCCCCGCCGGGATCATGCCGGTACCGGGGCCGCCGCCGGTGATGAACGCGGGCCAGCAACTGCCGCCCCTCCCACCGCAGTTCGAGCCGGCCGACCCGCCGCCGCCACCGGCGCTCGCGGACCCGGCCGCCGCACCTCCGCCCCCGCCTCCGGGGTTCGCCCTGCCGCCGCTGCGGGCCGAGGACGTGCACGGGGCGCCGGCACCGACCGGACCCGGACTGGTGAAGGACACCGGGCCGTACGGACCGGACGACGCCGACGCTGACGCTGACGCTGACGCCGACGCTGACGCCGACGCTGACGCCGACGCCGACGCCGACGCCGACGGTCACTACGCAGCTGACGCCGATGCCGACGGTCACTACGCAGCTGACGCCGATGCCGACGGTTTCTACGCAGCTGACGCCGCCGACGGAGACGTACACGTGGCAGCTGACGCCGCCGACGAGGACGTTCACGACGCCGCCGACGAGGACGACGCCGACGATTACGACGCCCACGGCGGAGATGTCTACGCCGCGGCTGACGCCGCCGACGTGGACGACGCGGACGACCCGGACGCCGTAGACGACGACGCGGATGCCGAGCTGGACGGCGACTACGACGATGACGATGTCGACGACGTGCACCACGGCGTGGACCAAAGCGGCTACGACGACGAGTACCCGGAGACCGGGCTCAGCCACGACGGCCACCGTGACGGCGCCTACGGCGACGACGACTTCGACATCGACTACACGCCGGACGGACTGCGCCAGCCGGCGGGACCGCCGATCCCGCTGCCGTCGGGCCCTGCCCCGGCCGCTCCGGTCGCCGCGGCCGTCTCCCGGCCGGGTCTGAGCGCCGTACGCCCGAAGGGAACCCGGCAGTCGGACGACGCCTACCAGTCGCCCGGTCTGCTGCACAAGCCGCTGGTCGTCGGACCGGTGGCCCTCGGTGTGGCCGCGCTCGTCATCGTGCCGCTGGTGATCCTGGGCAGCGGTGGCTCGGGCGACGGCGGTCGGCAGACCCAGGCCGCCCGGTCGACGGACGAGTCGAGCAAGACCCACGCCGGCAAGTCGCCGAACCCCTCCCCGTCCTTCACCACGGAGTCGCCGTCGCCCAGTGCGTCGCCCTCCGAGTCGAAGAAGCCGAAGAAGCCGAAGAAGTCGACGAGCCCGAAGAGCGGCGGTGCCGTCGGCGGACTCCCCGGCGGAGTCACCGTCACCGTGACCGCCAAGCCGCCGCGCGCCACCGTGACGGCGAAGCCCCCGGCGGACACGGCCGCCACCGCCGTCAACCGGCTCGCCAAGAACGACCCGCAGGGACGGCACATCTGCTACCGCGCCTACGTGTCGGGGCAGGGCTGGCAGAAGCCGGTGTGCGACGGCACGATCGCCGGCACCACGGGTCAGGGCCACGCGATCAAGGCGATCAACATCGCGGTCTCCGGGGCCGGCGGCTCGGCTGCCAACGCCTTCGTCCACGACCCCAAGTCGACCACCGGCAACGGCAAATGGGAGCCGCAGTGGACGGCGATCATCGGCGACGGCAAGAACAACTACATCGGCAGCACAAAGTCCGGCGCCCCGAACATGTCGGGCTTCGCCATCAACATCGGCAGCGGCCAGGTCTGCCAGACCGCCAAGGTCGGCGGCGCCGCCTGGGGCGGCCGGGGCTGCGCCGACCCGCGCCCCGACTTCGTCTTCGGCGGCACCCTCGACAACAAGCGCTACCTCGAAGCCGTGACGTTCACGGTGTGATCCGGGGCCCTGGGTAGGGAAGGGGGCTGCGAGGCGGACGATTCCGCCTCGCAGCCCCTTTCCTTTGCCCGTTACCGTGCCTGCGTGCCTGCGTGCCTGCGTGCCTGCGTGCCTGCGTGCCTGCGTGCCTGCGTGCCTGCCCATCCGATCGCTCTGCCGGTCGCAGCCCCCTCCTGCTGGGCGCGCTCCTGGACGATCTTCGTGACGCCCGCCCGATTGAACTGCCGTCCACCTGCGCCGCGTTGTACCCGGGAGCCTATCCGGCCGCCGTGTCGTGGTGGCTGGACAGCGCGGGAGCGACGACGGCCGAGGTGGCCAGGGCGCTGGCCGCGCTGGGCGACGTACAGGGAGGAATACCGGTGGCAACGGCGGCAGCGGGACCCGGGGATGTGGATGCCCAACTGCTTGCGGACATGGCCGACTTGGCGGCCATGTCGGATCTGGCCGACGCGGGCGGCGCCGACGGCATGGCGGGTGTCGACCCGGCCCGGGTACGGGGCTGGCTCACCGCCATGACCCGGCTGGGGCTGCTGCGCCCCGACGCCGACGGACGGCTGCACTACGCGCATCCGCTGCTGCGGGACGCGGTGGCGAGCGGCTGGTCGGCGGCCCGGCGGCAGGCCGCGCACCGGGTGGCGGCCGAGACGATGATGCGGCGCGGTGAACAAGTCAACGCGGTGGCAGCGCAGTTGCTGCGGTCCGGACCGGTCGGCGAGCCGTGGGCGACCAGCGTGCTGCGGGACGCCGCCGACGACGCCGTCCGCGACGGCCGTCCCGCGGACGCCCTGCCCTTCCTGCGCCGGGCCCTGGACGAGCAGCTCCCCGACGAGCTGCGCCAACGCCTCCTGACCGAACTGGGCTCGCTGGAGTACTCCGTGGCGCGGTCCACCGCAGGGATACCGCGCCTCACCGAGGCGACCCGGCTGACGGGCGTACCGCAGGACCGGGTGCGCGCCGCCGTGGCGCTCGGCACCGCGCTGGCCCGGCACGGCGAGGCACGGGCGGGCGTCGACGTACTGCGCGGCCTGGACAGCCAGTTGACCGACCATCCCGACCTGGCCCAGGCCGTGCGGGCCGCTTGCGCGCTGCTCTCCGACCACGATCTGGTGATCCGGCGCGGGGTCTACGACCGGCTGCGCGAGACCGCCGAACGCTCCCCGGACGTGCTCGGCCCGGCCGCCCGCGCACTGCTCGTACGGTACGAGGCGACGGCCGGTCTCACCTCCGCCGACGTGGCGATGAAGCAGATCCGCGAACTGCTCACGGAGCCCGCCGACCCCCTCACGGAGCCCTATCTGCTGGGCACGGCCGCCGCCGTAGCGCAGTGGGCGGACGAACTCGACGAGGCGGAACGGCTCGTGGACCGCGGCCTCACCGGACAGCACGCCGCCCTGCTGCATCCGATGCACACGGCGTTGCTCGATGTACGGGCCGACATCGCCGCCGCGCGCGGCGACCACGCGTCGCTGCTCGCGCCCCCCGCGACCGGGCGACTCGGGGCCCCGGACGGTGACACCCGGTCCGGTCCCGCCAACACCACGGCACACGTCCTGCTCGCGCTGGTCGAGACCGGCCGCCTCCGCGAGGCCGCCTTGCTCGCCGACCGCTTCACCCTGGGGGAGGCGGCGGACTCCTGGGAGCTGAACCGATTCCTGTACGCCCGGGGGACGTTGCGGGCGGCCACCGGTCATCCGGCGGGCGCGCTCGACGACTTCCTGGAGTGCGGGCGGCGCCAGACCGCACGCGAGGTGGTCAGTCCGGTCGTCACACCGTGGCGGCCGGCCGCCGTCGACTGCTACCTCGCGCTCGGCCGGCCGCGCGAGGCGCTCCTGTTGGCCGAGGAGGAGATGAGTCTCGCCTCGGTCTGGAACACCCCACGCCTGCGCGGCCGTTCACTGCGCGCGCTCGGTACGGCGACGGGCGGCCGGCGGGGTCTTGAGCTGGCCGAGGAGGCCGTACGGGTCCTGCGCGCGGGCGGGGTCGTCACCGAACTCGGCCCCGCCCTGGTCGCGCAGGCCCGCGGACTCGCCACCGCCGGGGAACGCGCCCGCGCCCGCGCCTGTCTGCGCGAAGCCGCCGAGCATGCCGAACGGCTGGGCGCGCTCCGGCTGCGCGCCACCGCCGAGGCGGCGTTGCGCGAGACCGGCGGCCGCCGCACCGGCACGGCCCGTACCGGCCCGGCGGCGCTCACCGACAGCGAGCGCCGCATCGCGCTGCTGGCCGCCGACGGCCGCACGAACACGGAGATAGCGGAGCTGCTGCACCTCGCCCGCCGTACGGTCGAAACCCATCTGACCAGCACCTACCGCAAGTTGGGCATACGACGCCGGACCGAGCTCGGCCCATCGCTCGACTCGACGCGCTGACGGGCCTGCCTCGGGCGGTCGAGCTGACGGTCCGTCAGCTGGCGGGCATCAACACGGTGTCGATGATGTAGACGGTGGCGTTGGCCGTCTTGACGTTGCCGCAGACGACCTTGGCGGAGTCGTTCACGGTGTAGGACCGACCGGAGCCGGAGGTGGTCAGCTTCGACTTCTCCAGCGTGGCGAAGGAGCCCTTCTCCAGGTCCTTCGGCGTGAGCTTCTGGCCGACGACGTGGTACGTGAGGATCTTCGTCAACTGGGCCTTGTCGTTGAGGACCTTGTCGAGGGTCGCCTTCGGGATCTTGGCGAAGGCCTCGTTGGTGGGCGCGAACACGGTGATGTTCTGGGCGTTGTTGAGGGTGTCGACCAGTCCGGCCTTCTTCACCGCGGCGACCAGTGTCGACAGGGCCGGGTTGTTGGACGCGGCGGTGGCCACCGGGTCCTGGGCCATGCCGTCGAACGAACCGGCACCGCTCTTCGGGACCCCCGCACACCCCGTACCGAAGGGCTTGTCGGATGTCGTGGCACCGGCCCCGCTCATGCTGTCGCCGTTGGCGGTCGCGGTCGCGGTGGTGGACGCCTTGTCGGAGGTGTCGGACTTCGCGGAGCCGCCGTCACCGCTGGAGCAGGCGCTGAGAGCCAGCGGCAGCACGGCGGACGCGGCGAGGACGACGGCGGTACGACGGACACGGGTGTTCATGGGGATTCTCCTGCTTGTTGATTGGTTGATTGGTGGGTGGGTGGGTGGACAGGCCGGTTGGTTGGTTGGCCGGCCGGGGCGCTGTGGTTGCCGGGGGCTCAGCCGACGGTCACGACGACGGAGTGCCGGCCGCTCGCGCCGTCGGGGATGGTGCGGGTGCGCCGTTCGGTCTGCACGGCGCCGGTGCGGTCGGTGGCGCGCACGGTGAGGGTGTGGGTGCCCTTGGCGGCCTGCCAGGCGAAGGACCACTGCCGCCAGGTGTCCCGGGTGTCCTCGGCGGCGAGCCGGGCCTCGCGCCAGGGGCCGTCATCGACACGGACCTCGACCTTGTCGATACCGCGGTGCTGGGCCCAGGCGACACCGGCCACCATCACCGCCCCGGGGGCCGGCCGCGCGAACGGCTTCGGTGTGTCGATCCTGGACTCCGTCCGCACCGGCGCCCGGCGGGCCCAGCCGCGCCTGACCCAGTACGGGTCGTAGGCGTCGAACGTGGTCAGCTCGATGTCCTCGATCCACTTGCAGGCGGAGACGAAGCCGTACAGGCCGGGCACGACCATGCGGACCGGGAAACCGTGGGCGAAGGGCAGCGGCTCGCCGTTCATGCCGACGGCGAGCAGCGCGTCCCGGCCGTCCATGACGTCCTCGACTGGGCTGCCGATCGTCATCCCGTCCACCGACCGCGCCACCAACTGGTCCGCCGCACCGCCCCGGGACGGAGGCCGCACCCCGCACCCGGCCAGCAGTTCCGCCAGCCGTACGCCGATCCAGCGGGCGTTGCCGACGTACGGGCCGCCGACCTCGTTGGAGACACAGGTGAGGGTGATGTCCCGCTCGATCAACTCCCGCCGCAGCAGGTCGTCGAAGGTGAGGGTGAGCGGCCGACGAACCCCGGTGCCGTGGATGCGCAACCGCCAGGCCGTCGCGTCCACCTTCGGCGTCACCAGGGCGGTGTCGACCCGGTAGAACGCCGAGTTCGGCGTGATGAAGGGACTGATCCCGCGCAGTCTCAGCCCGGCGCCCCTGGGGACGGGACGGGCGGGCGAGCCGGGCGCCGGCAGGGCGACCCTCGCACGGGAGGCGACCGCGCCCCGGCCGCTCGCCCCGTTCAGGGCCCGGCCCAGCACCCCGGCCCCGGCGGAGGCCACCGCGGCGGTCGACGCCGCGAACACGAACCCACGCCGGTCCCAGCCCCCGCCGCCGGCGACCGGCCCGTCCGCCGCACCGGCGACCGGTACCGACGTAGGCTCCGGCACCATCGTCGGCTCCGGTTCCGGCGCCAACTCCGGCCCCAGATCCGGCCCCAACTCCGATTCCGGCTGCGGTCGTTGCGGTCGCAGGAGACGGCCCACGAGGACGTACAGCAGTACGGCCCCCACGAGCGCCCCCGCGACGGACGGCAGGGCGTCGGCGACACCGGTCGAATCGGGGCGCCCGGTGGCCGCCCCCGCCCCGACAACTCCGAACAACAGCACACCTGCCGCACCGGTACGCCGAAATCGCAGCGCGAGAATTCCCAGCCCAAGTGCGAACATTCCCAGCACGACGAGAATCCCGAGCTGGAGAACGATTTTGTCGTCGGTGCCGAAATGCCGGATCGCCCAGTCCTTCACGGCGGCCGGTGTGCGGTCGATCGCGGCCCCGCCGACCGCGACCACCGGCCCGGCCTGTGGGCGTACCGCCGCCGACACCAACTCCGCGACGGCAAGCGCGGCGAAGCCCGCCAGAGCGCCGCTGAGCGCACCCAGCGTGCGGGGGAATCGAGGTGTCGTGTCGTCTGCGGTCACGTGGGGAATCCGGTCCCGCGAGGGGCGGCGGATTGGTCGGTCGCCCGAATTGATGAAGTTTCCGCCGGGACCAATCCGGCCTTCCGTCGGCTACGGAGAAATGCAGAGAAGGGGGCGGGGAATTCGCGCTGATACCCGAAGAGAGGGGAAGCGGAAAAGGTTGCTGCCGGCTGAAGTCGCTGGTGCTCTCGCTCGTGCTCGACGGGGCTCCGCATCCGGGAGTCGCCCGCATCCGGAAGTCCTCCCCATCCGGAAGTCGCCCCTGACAGAACTCCCTCGCCGAGGTGCCCCGAAGGCACAACCGAACGAGGGCGAGCCCCCGGGACAGGGCCGGACGAGGGCGAGCTCCAGGCCAGAGCCGGCCGAGGGACGAGTCCCGAGGGCCGAACCGGCCGACGACGAGAGGAGCCGCCCAGTGGCGACCGCCCGCAGTGCGCAAGCCCCACCGGACTCGGACGCCGAGGACGAGACCGACGCCGTACGAGGAGTGTCTGTCGGCGCGGCGTCGGTCGCCCGAGTCGGACGTCCAGGTGGTCGAGGAGGTCGCCAGGGCCGCGGAGAGCGTCCCGGGCGTGGCCTTCCTCCAGCCTGGCCGCGCGGCACGGCCATACTCGGCGCTGTCGCCGCCGCCCGAGCCAAGTGCCGTACCAGATACGGGCGTTCACCCGGGCGTACGGATGACGCGACCTGACGGCACCGGCCCCTGGCACGTCGAGGTCCAGGTCGTCGCGGACCCCCAGGCCGGTGCCCTCGACGTGGCACGGGCCGCCTGTGCCAGCGTCGAGGATCGCCTGACTGCCCTGTACCCGACACAGACCGCGCCGCATGTGACGGTGTCGGTGACGGGGGTCGTGGGGGAGGGAGAGGAGCGACCTGAGCGTCGGGAGTGACTGAAGTGACTGAGGCGACCGGGATGGCGATGGAAGTCGCCTGAGAGGTGAGATGCGAGAGGTGAGAGGTGAGATGCGAGAGGGCTGGGGCGGGCGGTACCGGCCGGCGAGTTGGCGTGCGGCGCGGTGGGGGGTCAGGCGGGCAGGTTCATGAGGGCAACCGGAGCGGTGGTCGGCTGCTTGGAGCCTCCCGCGGGTTCGACGGTGACGCCCATGCCGGAGGCCGCGCCGACAGCACCGCTCATCAACACGGTCTGGGTGCCCCGGTCCGGGTCCAGCAGCCCAGCGGAACGCATCGTGCCGCCGTCGTCGAACCACAGCTGGTACACCTTGCCGCCGGGCGGACGCGTCAGCCCCGACACCACGAACACGGCCCTGTCCCGGCCGCGCGAGACGACGACGCTGCCGGTGGCACCGTCGCCCAGCGCGGCGGCCTTGGTCCGGGCGTCCGGGGCCGTGAGTACGGCGCCGATCTCGGCCGTCCGCTGTTCGGCGCGGTGCGCCTGACCGACGGCGTCCTCGGCCCGCTGGTGCTGCCACACCGCCGTACCGCCGAGCGCGGCGGCAGCGGCGAGACAGGCGGCCAGCGCCCACCGGGACAGCAGCCGCGCCGCTGGCCGGACCGGGCTCGGGCGGACCGCCGCCCCGCCCGGTGTCTGCTGACGGACGCTGGTGATCCGGCGCAGCACGCGTTCGCGTAGCACCGGGGGCGGCAGCACGGACATGGCGAGCCCCAACCGGGCGGCGGTGGCGCAGAGTTCGGCGGCCTCCTGGGCGCACGGCGCACAGTCCGGGAGGTGCCGCTCGAACGCCTCGCGTTCGTCGTCGGACAGGGCGTGCAGGGCGTAGGCCCCGGTCAGACGGTGCAGTTCGGCGGTGGTCACACCGTCACCCCCAGGCAGTCACGAAGTCGGATGAGTCCGTCCCGAAGGCGGGTCTTGACGGTGCCGAGCGGCAGCGCGAGCGCCTCGGCGACCTGGCGGTAGGTCAGCCCCCGGTAGTAGGCGAGGGTGACGGCCTGGCGCTGGATCTCGGTCAGCGTGCGCAGACAGCGCCGTACCTGTTCCCGTTCGAGCCGGGTCTCCACCTGCTCGGTCACCTCGTCGTACTCGGGCGTACGGTCCAGCAGCGCGGCCCGGTGGTCACGGGCGGCGGCGGCCTCCACCGAGCGGACCCGGTCGACCGCGCGGCGGTGGGCGAGGGTGAGGATCCAGTTGAGGGCCGTGCCGCGGTCGGGGCGGTAGCGGGGCGCGGTACGCCACACCTCCACCAGCACTTCCTGCGCCACCTCCTCCGACTGCGCGTGGTCACGCAGAACGGCCCGGACGACCCCCAGAACCGGATTCACGACGACATCGAAGACACCGGCGAACGCCTTCTCGTCACCCAGAGCCACCCGGCCCACCAACTCCTGCAGATCCGGTCCCGCCGAGGGGTTGGCGCCGATGTGCACGGCTTCTTTCACGGGGTCCTCCGTCGTAGGGACATCTCCGGACGTAATCCGATCCTGCCCCGCCCGCGGATTGGCCCGCACGCCGACAAAAACCCAGATGGTGTCGGAAAGTGGATGGGGAGGTGACGGGCGTGACCGGACGTGGAGCACGTATGACCGACAGCGACGGTGGAAGACTTCTCACCAGCCGTGGACACCGTACGAACGGGCTTGGAGCGCAGATGACAGGACGGCAGCCATGACCGAACACGACCAGGCACTCACCCCCGAGGCCCCAACAGGCGCCCCACCCCCAGCCGCCCCCACCGCCGTCCCGGGTTCCTCACCCGCAGCCCTGCTCCCGCGCCGCGTCCCCCCGACACCCCGTGCCGCCGTTCTGTTCCTGCACGGCGGCACGGAGCACAGCCGGGCGCCCTCCCGCCCCTGGCATCTGGCGGCCGTACGGATGCGCCCTTTCCTACGGGCCGTCGCCGCCACGACACCGAAGACCGCCGGCGGTGTCCTCCTCGCCGAGGTGCGGTACCGCGTCCGCGGCTGGAACGGCGCCGACGCCGACCCCCTCCAGGACACCCACCATGCGCTGGCCGAACTCGCCTGCCGCTACGGCGACTTGCCCACCATCCTCGTAGGCCACTCGATGGGCGGTCGCACGGCCCTGCGCGCCGCCGCCGCACCGCAGGTACGGGCGGTCGTGGCGCTGGCGCCGTGGTGCCCCGAAGGCGAACCGGTGGCGCACCTGTCGGGCAAGGACGTCGTCATTTTCCACGGAGACCACGACCGGGTCACCGATCCGCACGCGTCAGGGGCGTTCGCGCGACGCGCCCGCGCTGCGGGTGCCGCCCGAGCGGACATGGTGCTCATGAAGGGCAGCGGCCACGCGATGCTCCGGCACGGCGCCGCCTGGCACCACCTCACGGGAACCACGGTCGCCGATCTCCTCGCTACGTCCACGCAGTCCGCGACGCCGCCCGAAACCCCCCGCGCTCCCGGCGCCGAGGCGAGCTAAAGGGGCCGCTGCCCAGCCCCGGCATCCCCGTTCGCCACCCCGTTGGACAGGACGGCCCGCGTCACCGGCATCGCCCTGGATGCCGGCTCCTGCTGCGCCCGCTCCGGTCCCGACTTGGGTTGCGACTGCGACTGCGCCTGCGACTGCGCCTGCGACTGAGGCCAGTACGGAGCCGTCCGACCCCAGTCCATAGCGTGCCGCAACTGCCGCAGCACCCCCTCCGCCGCCGCCCGCACCTCGGCGGGTACGTCTCCCCGCTCGGCGGTCAACTGACGGAATATCGGCTCGTCCTGAAACATGGTCCCCCCTCTGCCGCCCGCACCGGGTCGGGTGGCAGCGCATCCTACGGGCCCCACCGAGGCGACCCGAACGCTGTCCAGAACGTGAGCACTTGAGAACACTTAGGACCGATCTGAGCCATCTGATTTCCCCCCACCACCGTAGGCAAGGGCTTTCTCCGCCGGCATGAAGCGGAAGGCTTTCGTTCCATGCCGGCGACGACCTGGGGCGGTGTGGGTGGTGCACCAGGAGGGCCTGCCTTCATGCCCATGAACGTCGTACGGGTGATGCACGTAGTCCTCTGGTAAGGCAGGGCGCACAGACACCACCGAGCACGGCAGTCACCGCGCTGAGGTGCGCGCCAGCAGGTAACTTTCTGGAGGTCAGGGAATTGAGCCAGCGACGACTTCACCGAGGGGCCGGCCTCGCCATCGGCGCGGCCGTGGCCGCGGTAGCGGCAGCCGCCGTCGTGTTGCCGAACGCCCACACCAACTCGAACGCCGGGGGATCGCCGGATGCCCAGCAGTTCGTCTTCTTCGCAGCCGCAGAAGCGGCCGGCCCGGGAATCGTTGACCCGGGCAATGGTGGCGGACTCATCAGTGGCTAGCCTCGCGCTTCATGCAGCGTGCTGTCCCTCAATGCTCAGGCAAGCAGGAAGTGCCTCCAGCGGTTGACCCGCTCGAAGGGCCGCCAAGATCATCACGCCGTCATTGAGTGATCACTGACGAAACGGTTGCTTCCGGCGGCATTCGCCTGCACACACGCGAAGACCCCGTCCCCAGCTGACGCGCTGATGGCGGGGTCTTTAGGCACCTCGGACAAGGCGCCCCCGGCACCGACTGCTGAAGAAGCCCACTGCTCGGCGCTGCTGCACAGGACGCGCCCGGGTGAGACCCCCTGCCCGCAGCCCGCAGCCCGCAGCCCGCAGCCCGCAGCCCGCGGCCCGCAGCACAGGCACCTCGCATCGCGTCCGGGGCCTCGTCAGCGCTGGCCCTTCTCACCGCAAACGAATAGCCGATCTCCGCAATGTCCGTCACGAATCCGCCAAGACGGTCCCGGAGTTCAAAGCGCTGACCACTTCCTCGGTCAGAGGACGTGAAGAGAAGACGCGACGAACAGCTTCCAGGTCGACCGGGACCAGGACGCCCCGGGTCTGTTCAGTGCTTCGGCGCGGCAGGATGCACGCCTGGGCGCACGCCCCTGGGCGGCGGTATGCCCGGAGCATGACGGAACATCGCGTATCCAAGTGATCTGTCCGATGCCCGCTGGGAGTTGATCGAGCTGGTGCTGTCCGCCCGGCGCTTCGAACACCGCGGCCGGGCCCTGGACTTCGGCCCACCACCCCGGCATGACCTGCGCGAGATCATGAACGCGATCCTGTACGTGGGCCGCACCGGCGTGCAGTGGGCCTACCTCCCGCACGCCTTCCCACCGCATCAGAGCGTCTACGGCTACTGCGCCAAGTGGCAGAAGGACGGTGTCTTCGCCCACCTCCACGGCCTCCTGCGAGAGCTGGTCCGCCTGCAGGAGTGGACCGCAGCTAGCGCAGTTCCTGTCCCGCCGCCCAGCCCGGAGCGTCGAGGTTGATGGGCGAGTCGCCGACGAATTGGGCGAGCTGCGTTTCCAGCTCGGCGAGTTCGGCGGCGCCCAGACGCACTTCCCAGCGGGCCCGCACCTCGTCGAAGATCGCCGTGCCCTCGGTGATCAGCCCGATCCCGTGATCGGTGATCCGGATGTTCTTGCGGCGGCTGTCGGCGGGGTCGGTCTCGGTGGTGACGTACCCGCGTGCGACGAGCGCGGCGATCGTCTTCGCCGCGGCCTGCTTGGTGATGGCGAGTCTGCGGGCCAAGTCCGAGGCGCTGTCGGCGCCGGCTCGGATGGCCCGGATCGCGTACTCGTGCGACGGCCGGGCGTCGGGGTATCCCCGGGTCGCCAGCTCCCGGACCACTTCGTCCACCAGATTGCGATAGCTGCCCAGGAGCAGCAGGGCGAGATCGGCGCCGGATCGTGAGGACATGACCACAGTCTAGATCTTCCCCTGACCTGGACAACCAGGTTGACCAACAGTACAGTCAACCTGATTGTCTATCTTGGGAGTCATCGCATGACCAGCTCTTTCGTGACCGCCTCGCCCGCCGTGGCGGGCGTCACGCACCACACCGCCGAGGTCAACGGCACCACGTTGCACTACGTCTCGGCGGGCGACACCGGCTCCCCGATCCTGTTGGTGCACGGGTGGCCGGAGTCCTGGTGGGCCTTCCACGACGTCATCCCGCTGCTCGCCGCCACCCACCGGGTGTTCGCTGTCGACCTGCGCGGCTTCGGCGACTCCGGCATCGCCGACGGTGACCACGACTTGGCCACCATGGCGGAGGACCTGCACCGGCTGGTCGCCCACCTCGGCGTCGGGCCCGTGCACGTGACCTGCCAGGACATCAGCGGCGGGCCGGTCTTCGCGTTCGCGGCCACGCACCCCGGCGACGTCCTCAGCTTCACAGGCGCCGAGACCACCCTTCCGGGGTACGGCTGGGAGATGCTGGCCGACGTGAGGAACGGCGGCTCCTGGCACGTGGGATTCCTGGCCGCCCCGGGAATTCCGGAGCTGTTCCTGGCCGGCCGCGAGCGAGTGATGCTCGACTGGGCCGTCTCGGTGATGACGATGGTGCCGGGCGGGGTCACCGAGGCCGACCTCGACGAGTTCGCCCGCACCTACGCGCGGCCGGGCGGCTGGCGCGGCACCGAGGGGCTCTACCGTTCAGCCCTGACCGGCGGCGACCGGATGCGGGCACTGGCCGAGTCGCGGCCGCTGACCGTTCCCGTGCTCGCCGTCGACGGCATCAACGCCCCCTTCACCGAGCGGACGATGCGTCAGGTCGCCGGCGACGTCACCGCGGTCACGATCCCGGACGTCGGGCATTTCGTCGCGCAGGAGGCGCCCGCCGCCTTCGCCACCGCGGTCGGCGACTTCGTCGACCGCGTCGACCGGAGCCGCTGAACGGCCGAGTCCCTGCACCGCCACCCTCCGTGCCCTCTCCGGCCTGCCGCTGACGCGGCCTCGAGCCGGGGCAGCGCCGTTGGGCTCTTGCGCGGTGGTGGACCGACGCGTCCTCGTGAACGCCGTGCAGGGGTGCCAGTTGCTCACCGCGGTCTCCTACGTCGGTTCGTGGGACCGCAACCGGGGGCGACGCCTGGCGGCCTTCTACGCGGTCCTGTACTACGCGGGGCTCCCACCTGAAGGAGTTCGGGACCGCCAAGGAAGGGCGGGTGTTCGGCAACGAGCCCGGGGGGCGACGTACTGGCGCGTGTGGGAGGAAGCGCGGGCGTTAGCCCTCCCACCGGAGCGCGTCGATTCGCCGTTGGCCGGACGGCCCTACGACCTGAGTCACGCGTGCATCACGCGATGGCTCAACGCGGTGGTCCCGATTGCTGAATTGGCCCGGTGTGTCGGTAATTCGCCGGAGGCGATCCACCGCCGGTACCACGGCTGCATCGACGGACACGAGGAAGCGGCCAACGAGAAGATCGCAAAGGCATTGGAGGAAGAGGGCGACGCAGGCTGAGGGGCGTATCGCGTGTATCGCTGATGGTGCGTGAACAGTGAGAGACAACGAGAGAGAGCGGGAGTCAGTGAGACTGACTCCCGCTCTCTCCTTTCGGCATCCGCCCAGCTCAGCGCTTGATTCAGCCTGGCTGTGTGGCGAGTGCCCCCGGCAGGATTCGAACCTGCGCACACGGCTCCGGAGGCCGTTGCTCTATCCCCTGAGCTACGGGGGCGTGTCTCGCGTGGTGCGCGGCGACGGGTAGAACACTACCAGTAGCTTCGGGGTGGTCAGGAACGGGTTTTGGGGGGTCGGGCGGGGGGTCGTTCGCTCGCACGGGGTGGAAGTGGGGAAAACCCGGACGCGGTGGCCGGTCCCGACCTACTCTCGAGTTGTGCCAGGCGCGTCGGGCCGGGTGCTTGTTGTGGACGACAACAAGGTCATCCGGCAGCTGATCAGGGTCAATCTCGAGCTGGAGGGCATCGAGGTCGTGACCGCCGCTGACGGTGCCGAGTGTCTGGATATCGTTCATCAGGTGCGGCCCGACGTGGTCACCCTCGACGTGGTCATGCCTCGGCTCGACGGGCTGCGGACCGCCGCTCTGCTCCGGGCCGATCCCCGTACTCGTGATGTTCCCGTCGCCATCGTCAGCGCCTGCACCCAGTTCGAGGTCGAGAACGGACTCGACGTCGGCGTCGACGCCTTTCTCGCCAAGCCCTTCGAACCCACTGAACTCGTCGCGCTCGTACAGCAGTTGATCGAGCGTGGGCAGCGCGGGCGTGAACCGGGGAGCGCGGTGTCTTTCGGGGGCGGTCAGGTCGAGGGGGAGGGTGAGCGGGAGCCTGCCGAGGACCCCGAGCCCGTTGCGGACGTGGAGCACGTGCAGCGGGCCGAGGATGTCGAGCGGGCGGCCGGACGTACGGGGAGCTGAGCCCCAGCGCGGTCGGAGCGGTTTGCTCCGGTTCCGGTCTGCCGTCCTCGGCTCATATCAGCGGTGGAGCAGCCGTGACCCGGTCGAGCAGAGCCCAGTCCGCTCCCTCTCACCCGCACTGCTGTCCACATCCCGGACCCCCGTCAAATCGGCTCGCATACCCACCCCCCTCCTCCCATACCCTGGTCTCGTGACCCCCGTCGAGCTCTCCCGTACCGTGCTGCGCGCGGTGCGTCGTGCTGTCGACGGCGGGGAGCTGGCGGTGGCGGTGCCCGAGCGGGTCCTGGTCGACGTGCCGGGGCCGGGTGGGTGCGGGGACTACGCCACCACCATCGCGCTCCAGCTGGCCCGTCCGGCCGGGATGCCCCCGCGCCGGGTCGCCGAGGTGCTGCGGCCGTATCTCGCCGATGCGCGCGGTGTCGCCGGTGTCGAGATCACCGGGCCCGGGTTCCTCAACATCAGCCTCGACGCCGGTCTGCGCGGTACCGCCTCCGCCGCGCTCGTCGAGGAGATCCTGCGCCAGGGACCCCGCTACGGGTTCGCCCCCCGGCCCCTCGGGCAGACCACCGCCTCGGCCCCCACCGGCCAAGCCGGCACCCCTACCCCCACCCCCCGGCCGATCCACCTCCGCGCCCCCCACGACCTCCGCGCTCTCGTCGTCACGGATGTCATCGCGCGCCTCCTCCGTTCTCAGGGCGCCCTCGTCCGTACCGGTTGCGTCGCCCGGCCGGAGCCGGAGTGGGTCGACGTTCTCGGGGTCGGCGTCGACGCGTACGGCACCGTGGACGACCCCGCCCCGCTCGATGTCGACGTGCGGCCCGTGCCGGCGGCCGAGGCCCGTGACGTACTCGCCCTCGGTCGTGACGCCGGCCGCTGGGCGCTTCTGTGCTCCGCCCCGCACGACCGGCCGCACGTCACCGCCGAGCTCCTCGTCCAGCGGGAGTCCAACCCGCTCTTCCGGGTCCGTTACGCCCACGCCCGCACCCGCGCCGCCCTGCGCAACGCCTCCGACCTCGGTTTCACCCCCGAACCCGGCGACGTGGAGAACGTAGAGGACGGGCACCCAGCACAAGCGGCACGCCCGGTGCACCCCGCACCCGTAGAACATGCCCTTCTCGTCCTTCTCGGCGAGCATCCCCGGGTTCTCGCCCGGGCCGCGGGTCGGCGGGCTCCTGATCGGCTGGTGCGTCAGCTTGTCGCCGTCGCCGATGTGACGCTTCCGGTGCTCTCCTCGGTGCTGCCGCTCGGCGGGGAGAAACCCTCGGCCGCCCACCGTGCCCGGCTGGCGCTTGCCGAAGCCGCCGGGGCGGTGCTCGCCGGTGGCCTGGCCCTGCTCGGCATCGACGCGCCCGAATGTCTCTGAGCGCCGTTCAAAAAAGAAGAGACAAGAAAAGTCAAGAAGAGCCAAGAGTTAAGAAGAGATAGGCGATATGAGTCGTTCCGCACACCCCGCCGGGCCCCGTCACGCCGATGTGCTGGCCGAGGGGCACTACTCCGCGCCGCCCGCCGACCTCAACGCGCTCGACCCCAAGGTCTGGGCGCAGACCGTCGGCCGGGACGGTGACGGGGTCGCCACCGTCGGCGGGATCGATGTGAAGACCCTCGCCGAGGAGTTCGGCACGCCCGCCTACGTGCTCGACGAGACCGACTTCCGGGCGCGGGCGGCGGCGTGGCGTACCGCGTTCGGGGAGGACGCCGACGTGTTCTACGCCGGCAAGGCGTTCCTGTCCCGGGCCGTCGTGCGGTGGCTGGACGAGGAGGGGCTCAACCTCGACGTGTGTTCCGGCGGGGAGCTGGCCACCGCGCTCTCGGCCGGTATGCCCGCCGACCGCATCGCGCTGCACGGCAACAACAAGTCCACGCAGGAGATCGAGCGGGCGGTGCGCGCCGGGGTCGGGCGGATCGTGCTCGACTCCTTCCAGGAGATCGTGCGGGTCGCGCACATCGCGCACTCCCTGGGGAAGCGGCAGCGGGTGCAGATCCGGGTCACGGTCGGGGTCGAGGCGCACACGCACGAGTTCATCGCCACCGCCCACGAGGACCAGAAGTTCGGGATTCCGCTCGCCGGGGGGCAGGCCGCCGAGGCGGTGCGGCGGGCGTTGCAGCTCGACGGGCTGGAGCTGATCGGGATCCACTCGCACATCGGGTCGCAGATCTTCGACATGTCCGGCTTCGAGGTCGCCGCCCACCGGGTCGTCGGGCTGCTCAAGGACATCCGGGACGAGCACGGTGTCGAGCTGCCCGAGATCGACCTGGGCGGCGGCCTCGGCATCGCGTACACCAGCGACGACGACCCGCGCGAGCCGCACGACATCGCCAAGGCGCTCACCGAGATCGTCACCCGTGAGTGCGACGCCGCCCGGCTGCGGACCCCGCGGATCTCCGTCGAGCCCGGACGCGCCATCGTCGGGCCGACCGCGTTCACGCTCTACGAGGTCGGCACGGTCAAGGTCCTCGACGGGCTGCGGACGTACGTCTCCGTGGACGGCGGCATGTCCGACAACATCCGGACCGCGCTCTACGACGCCGAGTACAGCGTGGCGCTGGTGTCGCGGAGTTCGGACGCCGAGCCCATGCTCGTGCGGGTGGTGGGCAAGCACTGCGAGAGCGGGGACATCGTGGTCAAGGACGCGTTCCTGCCGGCTGACCTGGCGCCGGGTGACCTGATCGCCGTGCCCGCGACGGGTGCCTACTGCCGTTCGATGGCCAGCAACTACAACCATGTGCTCCGGCCGCCGGTCGTCGCCGTGCGGGACGGCGAGGCCCGGGTGATCGTCCGCCGGGAGACGGAGGAGGACCTGCTGCTCCTCGACGTGGGCTGACCCGCCCCTGCCCGGGTCGTCCCGGCGCGGGGTGCGAGGTGCAAGGCGCACGACGCAGGAGCGCGCGGCGGAAGATCCGCGGAAGATCTTCCGTCGTGCGGGCCCGTCGAAATGAAATAGATGTCTCACGATCCGGACGATGGGCAGAAACTCCCGTCCGGTGAGTGAGACTGGACCCACCGTTGACGGTATGAGGAAACGAGGTCGGATGATGCGTACGCGTCCGCTGAAGGTGGCGCTGCTGGGCTGTGGAGTGGTCGGCTCAGAGGTCACGCGCATCATGACGACGCACGCCGACGACCTCGCCGCCCGCATCGGCGCCCCGATCGAGCTGGCGGGCATCGCCGTCCGGCGGCCGTCCAAGGTCCGGGAGGGCATCGACCCCGCCCTCATCACCACCGACGCCACCGCGCTCGTCAAGCGCGGCGACATCGACGTGGTGGTGGAGGTCATCGGCGGGATCGAGCCCGCGCGCTCCCTCATCACCACCGCCTTCGAGCACGGCGCGTCCGTCGTCTCCGCCAACAAGGCGCTGCTCGCCCAGGACGGCGCCGCCCTGCACGCCGCCGCCGAACAGCACGGCAGGGACCTTTACTACGAGGCCGCCGTCGCCGGTGCCATCCCGCTGATCCGGCCGCTGCGCGAGTCGCTCGCCGGTGACAAGGTCAACCGGGTGCTGGGCATCGTCAACGGGACGACCAACTTCATCCTCGACAAGATGGACTCCACGGGCGCCGGCTACCAGGAGGCCCTCGACGAGGCCACCGCCCTCGGGTACGCGGAAGCCGACCCGACCGCCGACGTCGAGGGCTTCGACGCCGCCGCCAAGGCCGCGATCCTCGCCGGCATCGCCTTCCACACGCGCGTGCGCCTCGACGACGTCTACCGCGAGGGCATGACCGAGGTCACCGCCGCCGACTTCGCCTCGGCGAGGAACATGGGCTGCACCATCAAACTGCTCGCCATCTGCGAGCGGGCCAGGGACGGCGCGTCCGTCACCGCGCGCGTGCACCCCGCCATGATCCCGCTGGTCCACCCGCTGGCCTCCGTGCGCGGCGCCTACAACGCCGTGTTCGTCGAGTCGGACGCCTCCGGGCAGCTGATGTTCTACGGCCCCGGCGCCGGCGGCGCGCCCACCGCCTCCGCCGTGCTCGGCGACCTCGTCGCGGTGTGCCGCAACCGGCTCAACGGAACGACCGGGCCCGGCGAGTCGGCGTACGCGGCGCTGCCCGTGTCGTCGATGGGCGAGGTCGTCACGCGCTATCACATCAGTCTCGACGTCGCCGACAAACCGGGTGTTCTGGCCCAGGTCGCCACCGTGTTCGCCGAGCACGGGGTGTCGATCGATACGGTTCGACAGCAGGGCAAGGACGGCGAGGCATCCCTTGTCGTCGTCACGCACCGCGCCTCCGACGCCGCCCTCACCGGCACCGTCGAGGCGTTGCGCAAGCTCGACACCGTGCGGGGTGTCGCCAGCATCATGCGGGTTGAAGGAGAGTAACCAGCAATGACCCACCAGTGGCGCGGAATCATCGAGGAGTACCGGGACAGGCTGCCGGTATCCGCCAGCACGCCGGTCGTCTCCCTCCGCGAGGGCGGTACGCCCCTCGTGCCCGCGCGGGTGCTCTCCGAGCGCACCGGCTGCGAGGTCCACCTCAAGGTGGAGGGCGCCAACCCCACCGGGTCCTTCAAGGACCGCGGTATGACCATGGCCATCACGCGGGCCAAGGAGGAGGGCGCGCAGGCCGTCATCTGCGCCTCCACCGGCAACACCTCCGCGTCCGCCGCCGCCTACGCCGTACGCGCCGGGATGGTCTGCGCGGTCCTCGTGCCGCGCGGCAAGATCGCGATCGGCAAGATGGGCCAGGCCCTCGTGCACGGCGCGAGGATCCTCCAGGTCGACGGCAACTTCGACGACTGCCTCACCCTCGCGCGCGATCTCTCCGACAACTACCCTGTGGCGCTGGTCAATTCGGTCAACCCGGTGCGCATCGAGGGCCAGAAGACGGCCGCCTTCGAGATCGTCGACATGCTCGGCGACGCGCCCGACATCCACGTCCTGCCGGTCGGCAACGCGGGCAACATCACGGCGTACTGGAAGGGCTACACCGAGTACGCCGCCGACGGGATCGCCGCCCGGACCCCGCGCATGTGGGGCTTCCAGGCCTCCGGCTCCGCGCCGATCGTGCGCGGCGAGATCGTCAAGGACCCCTCGACGATCGCCACCGCGATCCGTATCGGCAACCCCGCGTCCTGGCAGTACGCGCTGGCCGCGCGGGACGAGTCCGGCGGGTTCATCGACGAGGTGACGGACCGTGAGATCCTGCGCGCCTACCGGCTGTTGGCCGCTCAGGAGGGTGTCTTCGTCGAGCCCGCGTCGGCCGCCTCTGTAGCCGGTCTGCTCAAGGCGGCCGAGCTGGGCAAGGTCGACCCGGGCCAGACCATCGTCTGCACGGTGACCGGAAACGGTCTCAAGGACCCCGACTGGGCCGTCGCCGGAGCGCCGCAGCCGGTCACCGTCCCGGTCGACGCGACGGCCGCCGCCGAACGTCTCGGCCTGGCATAAGCCGACTCCGGCGGGGATTCCCCGCCGGGGGTGCACAGGGGGCTTACGACACGCATCGTGCGCCTCCTGTGCGCCCTATGTCGCCACGGAACCTTCCTTCGATAGGCTGTACCGAACCCGCCCGCCGCATATGCCCATGCGCATGGCCGGGCGCCGCGTCGTCTCCGCGGCCCTAGGGTCCTCAGACACCTATCGAACATCTTCGACAGTCCCGCAGCTCAAGGAGAGTCATCGAGCGATGGCCGGTCCAGCCTTCCGCGCCGCCGCCGTACGGGTGCGCACCCCCGCTACCAGCGCCAACCTCGGCCCCGGCTTCGACGCCTTCGGCCTCTCGCTGGGGCTCTACGACGACGTGGTCGTCCGGGTGGCCGACTCGGGGCTGCACATCGACATCGCCGGAGAGGGCGGCGAGACCCTCCCGCGCGACGAGAGCCACCTGCTCGTACGGGCCCTGCGCACCGCCTTCGACCTGCTGGGCGGTCAGCCGCGCGGCCTGGAGATCGTCTGCGCCAACCGCATTCCGCACGGCCGCGGCCTCGGCTCCTCGTCCGCCGCGATCTGCGCCGGGATCGTCGCCGCGCGCGCCGTGACCATAGGCGGCGACTCCCGGCTCGACGACACCGCGCTGCTGGAGCTGGCCACCGAGATCGAGGGCCACCCCGACAACGTGGCGGCCTGTCTGCTGGGCGGCTTCACACTCTCCTGGCTGGAGAACGGCGCCGCGCGGGCGATCAGGATGGAGCCCGCCGCTTCGGTCGTCCCGGTGGTCTTCGTGCCCGGGAAACCGGTACTCACCGAGACCGCGCGCGGACTGCTCCCGCGCTCCGTGCCGCACGTCGACGCCGCCGCCAACGCGGGCCGTGCCGCACTCCTCGTCGAGGCTCTCACCCGCCGCCCCGAGCTGCTGCTGCCGGCCACCGAGGACCGCCTCCACCAGGAGTACCGCGCCCCCGCCATGCCGGAGAGCGCGGCGCTCGTGGACCGGCTGAGGGCGGACGGAGTTCCGGCCGTGATCTCCGGCGCGGGACCGACCGTACTGGCGCTGGCCGATGCCGACAGCGCCGACAAGGTGGCTCATCTGGCAGGTCAGGGCTGGGCCGCCAACCGGCTGGACCTGGACGCCAAGGGGGCGAGCGTGCTGCCGCTGGCGCACTCACGTGACACCTAAAAGCGTCCGGTTGCCGGATTTCGAGAGGGGGAATGTTTGTTGGATCCGGTAGTGTTAATCTCAAGTCTGCACCCGACCCCACCACGGCGAGGTGCTTGTTGTCCCCGTCCGGGACACACATTCTTCCGGGAGCCTCCCAAGCCGCACTGTGTTCCGTTCGTCGTACGCGGGCAGTACGCCGTACGCGGGCACTGAGCGGTTCGCCGGGCACGCTCCGGAACAGGCGCGACCAAGCCACATGACACGGACAGCGCGTGTCATCGCCTCGGGAAGCGTCGTCACCAGAAATCTCTTCCGCCGCTTCGGCGGACCACCGCCCCGGCACGGTTCGCACAGCAAGAACCGAAGCCGGACAGCACAACCGGTCGCCGTGCCAGACAGGCCGACGTCCGCTCCAGGGAAGGACCCTTCGTGAGCGACACCACCGATCTGATGGGCGCGCGTGTCGAGGAGACCGCTGCCGCGCCCGCCACGGACGCCTCCGCGCCTGCCACCGGTGCAGGCTCCCGGCGGCGCCGCGGTACCGGCCTCGACGGCATGGTGCTGGCCGAGCTCCAGCAGGTCGCATCCGGCCTCGGGATCAGGGGCACCGCGCGGATGCGCAAGAGCCAGCTGATCGAGGTCATCAAGGAGGCGCAGGCCGGGAGTTCCTCCCAGGCCGCTCCGGCCAAGGCCGAGACCGCCGCCGTCGGCGAGACCAAGCCCAGGCGTCGCGCCACCTCCAAGACCCGTACGGGCGACGAGACGGCCGCCCCCGCCGAGCAGAAGGCGGAGAAGGTCGCCGCCGAGAAGGCCGTGGTCCAGCAGATCGAGATTCCCGGCCAGCCCGCCGGGGGGCCGTCGCGTGCGAGCGCGGCCGAGCGTGGCGGAGAGGCCGAGCACGGGGCGGACGACGCCCCGTCGGAGCGCCGTCGGCGCCGTGCCACGGCCGAGGCCGGCAGCCCCGAGACCGTGACCGCCGAGGCGAAGGGCGAGGCCAGGTCCGAGACGTCCGCGCAGGCGCAGTCCGACGGGGACGGCGAGGGCCGTCAGGGCCGCCGTGACCGCCGGGACCGCGACCGGGGCGGCCGTGACCGTGACCGCGGTGACCGTCGCAAGGGTGACGAGCAGCAGCAGGGCGGCCAGCAGCAGCGCGGCGGCGGCCAGCAGGGCCAGAGCGGCCAGAGTGGTCAGGCGCAGGGCGGTCAGCAGCAGAGCGGTGGCCGTCAGGACCGCCAGGACCGCCCTGACCGTCAGGAACGTCAGGACCGTCAGGACCGTCAGCAGCGGGACAACGGCCCGCAGGACGACGACGACTTCGATGGCGGGCGGCGCGGGCGCCGTGGCCGTTACCGCGACCGTCGGGGCCGTCGCGGCCGTGACGAATTCACCGCGAACGAGCCGCAGTTGGCCGACGACGACGTCCTGATCCCGGTCGCGGGCATCCTCGACATCCTCGACAACTACGCGTTCATCCGTACGTCCGGCTACCTGCCCGGTCCGAACGACGTCTACGTCTCGCTCGCCCAGGTCCGCAAGAACGGCCTGCGCAAGGGCGACCACGTCACCGGAGCGGTCCGTCAGCCCAAGGACGGCGAGCGCCGCGAGAAGTTCAACGCGCTGGTCCGGCTGGACTCCGCCAACGGCATGGCGGCCGAATCCGGGCGCGGGCGCCCGGAGTTCAACAAGCTCACCCCGCTCTACCCGCAGGACCGGCTCCGCCTGGAGACCGACCCGGGCGTCCTCACCACCCGCATCATCGACCTCGTCGCGCCGATCGGTAAGGGCCAGCGCGGTCTGATCGTGGCCCCGCCGAAGACCGGCAAGACCATGATCATGCAGGCGATCGCCAACGCGATCACGCACAACAACCCCGAGTGCCACCTGATGGTCGTCCTGGTCGACGAGCGTCCGGAAGAGGTCACCGACATGCAGCGCTCGGTCAAGGGCGAGGTCATCTCCTCGACCTTCGACCGTCCGGCCGAGGACCACACCACCGTCGCCGAGCTCGCCATCGAGCGCGCCAAGCGGCTGGTGGAGCTCGGGCACGACGTCGTCGTCCTGCTCGACTCGATCACCCGGCTGGGCCGTGCGTACAACCTGGCGGCCCCGGCCTCCGGCCGCATCCTGTCCGGTGGTGTCGACTCGACCGCCCTGTACCCGCCGAAGCGCTTCTTCGGTGCGGCCCGCAACATCGAGGACGGCGGCTCGCTGACCATCCTCGCCACCGCCCTGGTGGACACCGGGTCCCGCATGGACGAGGTCATCTTCGAGGAGTTCAAGGGCACCGGCAACGCCGAGCTCAAGCTCGACCGCAAGCTCGCCGACAAGCGCATCTTCCCGGCGGTGGACGTGGACGCGTCCGGTACCCGTAAGGAAGAGATCCTGCTCGGCAGCGACGAGCTGGCCATCACCTGGAAGCTGCGCCGGGTGCTGCACGCGCTCGACCAGCAGCAGGCGATCGAGCTGCTGCTCGACAAAATGCGGCAGACGAAGTCGAACGCCGAGTTCCTGCTCCAGATCCAGAAGACGACCCCGACGCCCGGCAACGGCAACGACTGAGGTCAACCAGCACGCAGGGCCGCTCCCGGTGACGGGGGCGGCCCTGCGCGTTGTCGGCGGCAGGCTGTACGATCGCGCACTTCGGATCTCTTTTCGATTCCGAGTGGGACCTTCGGATCCCGAACTTCCTATCCCGAGGGGGGACTTGAGCGGGTACAGCCATGCCCGGGGGCGGTCGTCACAGACGCCGGATACGTTTCGCCCTGCCCGTCGCGGCCGCCGGGGTGGTCGCGGCCGTCACCGCCGCGCTGCTGTCGAGCTCCGCCGGCGCGGCCACCGCGCTGCCGACGCCGACCGTCAGGCCGGCCGTCGCCACCACCTCGCTGGCCACGCTGGAGAAGCGGGTCGCGGGCGCCCTGGCCGGTGACGACACCGCCGGGCAGAGCAGCAAGAAGTCGTCCCTGAGCGCGAGCACCGCCGGCGCCTCGGTCGACCCGAAGATCATCGGTGGCACTACGACCACCATCAGCACCGCGCCCTGGATGGCGCGGCGCAGCTCTGGTACTACGACGACAAGGGCACCGCCTCCACCGCCGACGACCTCGGCTTCTTCTGCGGCGGCTCGGTCATCTCGCCCACGAAGATCCTGACGGCCTCGCACTGCGTCAAGGGCTACGACTGGAGCGAGTACGGCGCGGTCGTCACCGGCACCGCGCAGCTGCCGACCAGCGACGCCGACGACAACACCGACCTGCACGGCGGTACCGCCACCGCGGTGCTGCGCCAGTGGAACCACCCGTCGTACAGCTCGGTCACCATCAACAACGACATCGCGGTGCTCACCCTGGCGGCCCCCGTCAAGGCCACCCCGATCCGTATGACGACGTCGACCGACACCGCGTCGTACACGGGCACCGCCGCGGCGGGCGCCAAGGTCTACGGCTGGGGCCGCACCAGCTCCACCTCGCAGGACATCTCCCAGACGCTGAAGACGGCCACCCTGCCGATCCAGTCGGACACCACCTGCGCCGGCGCCTACGGCAGCGACTTCGTCAAGGGACACATGGTCTGCGCGGGCAAGCCCGCCACCGGCAGCGACACCGGCACCACCACCGCCTGCAACGGCGACTCCGGTGGCCCCCTGGTCGTCGGCGGCCGGATCGTGGGCGTGGTGTCCTGGGGTGTGCTGGACTGCGTCGAGAAGGGCGCCTACAGCGTCTTCACCAAGGTCAGCACCTACGTCGGTGCCGCCTATCCGCAGATCGAGGACACCAACCTCGGCTACACCGACGGCAAGGCCGACCTGTGGGTGCGCAACGCGTCCACCAAGACCGGCTACGAGAAGGACTCCAAGGGCACCTCGTTCGGCGCCCGTCAGTCCTGGGGCGACTGGAACGGCGTCAACGTCGTCCTGCAGACCGACCTCAACCGGGACGGCATCCAGGACCTCGTCGTCCGCGACAGCACCAGCGGTGACATGTACTGGATGCACTACGTGATCGCCTCCGGCTCCTGGTCGCAGACGAAGATTCTCAGCGACTGGAAGTCCCGTACCCGGGTCGTCGTCCCCGGTGACGTGACCGGCGACTACCTGCCCGACCTGCTGTCGGTCGACTCCGGCGGCACGCTGTGGATCTACCCCGGCAAGGGCAACGGCACCTTCGCGGCCCGGGTGAAGGTCGGCACGGGCTGGAACCAGTACAACTCCCTTCGCGGACATGGGGACTTCACCGGTGACGGCAAGGCGGACCTGCTCGCGCGCAAGAGCGACGGCACGGTCTACCTCTACAAGGGCACCGGCAAGTCCGGCTCGGGTGTCTTCTCCGCGCGGGTCAAGGTGCGCACCTGGAGCAGCTCCACCTACAACGCCTTCGACGCCGTCGGGGACGTCACCGGGGACGGCAAGGCCGACTTCCTGGCCCGCACACCGTCGGGGACGCTGTACCTGTACAAGGGCACCGGCAAGGCGACCAGCGAGATCTTCGCCACAAGGATCTCGGTCGCGACCGACGCCAAGCAGTACGACATCTTCGGCTGAACCAGCAGGTGAGCGGGTTCGCTCTTGCTGAGCCCGTGACGCAGCGTGCCCATCGCCGTACGCGATGGGCACGCTGCGTTGTGCAACCCTTTCCCCGGTTTCCCCGTCTGACGTGGCGGAGTGACGATGGTGCGGTACCGGCCGTCGGCCCGACCGAGGCCTGACCCCGGAAGCAAGGGGTAACCGACCGGGACGAGATTCGAGGAGCACATGTCCGCCGAGAGCACGCCGGAGCCCGGCATACCGGGCAAGGACGGCACCAGTGCCGCGCGCCACCGCGCCCCGGGCACGGAGAAGACGCGCGGCCCGCGCCGCAAGGGGCTGCTGATCGCCGCCTGGACCGCGGCGGGCATCGTCCTGCTCGGCGGCACGGGCGCCGGCTACCTGTACTTCAAGCTCAACGGCAACATCAAGAGCGTCGACATCAACCAGGCGCTCGGCAGCGACCGCCCGGTCAAGGTCGACAACGGCTCCGAGAACATCCTGGTCCTGGGCTCCGACAGCCGCTCCGGCACCAACAAGAAGCTCGGCGGCGGCACCGACGACGGCAGCGCCCGCTCCGACACCGCGATGATCGTGCACGTCTACCAGGGCCACAAGAGAGCGAGCGTGGTCTCCATCCCGCGCGACACCCTCGTCGACCGCCCCCGGTGCACCGACACCAAGGGCGTCACCCATGACGCCGCGACCGGCGTGATGTTCAACGAGTCGTACTCCACCGGCGGCGCCGCCTGCACGGTGAAGACCGTCGAGTCCGTCACCGGGCTGCGCATGGACCACTACCTCGAAGTCGACTTCGCCGGCTTCGAGAAGCTCATCGACGACCTCGGCGGCGTCCCGGTCACCACGACCAAGGCCATCAAGGACCCGCAGAGCCACCTCGACCTCAAGGCCGGCACGCACACCCTCGGCGGCCGACAGGCCCTCGGCCTGGTCCGCACCCGGCACGGCGTCGGCGACGGCTCCGACCTCGGCCGCATCCAGCTCCAGCAGGCGTTCATCAAGGCCCTGGTCAACCAGGTCAAGCATCTCGGCGTCCTGACCAGCCCGACCCGGCTCTACGACCTCGCCGACACCGCCACCAAGGCCGTCACCACCGACTCCGACCTCGGCACGGTGAACTCCCTCACGTCCTTCGCCGACGGCCTCAAGGGCATCAGCTCCTCGCACATGGCCATGGTGACGATGCCGGTCGAGTACGACCCGGCCGACCCCAACCGCGTCATCGTCGAGAAGACCAAGGCACGGCAGGTCTGGAACGCCCTGAAGAACGACCGCGCGATCCCCGCGTCGGCGACGAAGGGCACGGCGACCGGCGAGGCCAGGGGCGTCATCACCTCCTCGTGAACGTGCCCGGGGAATAGAACGCGGGCGGACCCCGTTTTGGGGGATGGCGCCAGTGCTGGCAAACTGGTCCATCGGTCCCGGTTCACGCCCCCGCATCCCGCGGCGGCGACCCGGCACCCTCCCGAAACTAGGAGACACCTTGAAGCGCGACACCCACCCCGAGTACGTCGAGACGCAGGTCAGCTGCACCTGTGGCGCGTCGTTCACCACCCGCTCCACGATCACCAGCGGCGCGATCCGTGCCGACGTCTGCTCCGAGTGCCACCCGTTCTACACGGGTAAGCAGAAGATCCTCGACACCGGTGGCCGCGTGGCCCGCTTCGAGGCCCGCTTCGGCAAGGCTGCCGCCGGCTCCAAGAAGTAGCGAGCCCCCTTTCGCCGGTCCACGGCCGCGCCCCTTCCCGGGGGCGGCCGGGACCGGCGTTTTTGGTCGCCCGCCTTCCCTTCGTCACGCATTTCAGGAGCCCAAGATGTTCGAGGCCGTCGAGGAACTCATCGGCGAGCACGCCGATCTGGAGAAGAGGCTCGCCGACCCGTCGGTCCACTCCGACCAGGCCAACGCGCGCAAGCTGAACAAGCGCTACGCCGAGCTCACGCCGATCGTCGCCACGTACCGCTCCTGGAAGCAGACCGGCGACGACGTCGAGACCGCGCGCGAACTCGGCGCCACGGACCCGGAGTTCGCCGCCGAGGTCAAGGAGCTGGAGAAGCACCGCGAGGAGCTCACCGAGAAGCTGCGCCTCCTTCTCGTCCCGCGCGACCCCAGCGACGACAAGGACGTCATCCTGGAGATCAAGGCGGGCGCCGGCGGCGACGAGTCCGCCCTCTTCGCCGGTGACCTGCTGCGCATGTACCTGCGCTACGCCGAGCGGGTCGGCTGGAAGACCGAGATCATCGACGCCACCGAGTCCGAGCTGGGCGGCTACAAGGACGTCCAGGTCGCCGTGAAGACCAAGGGCGGCCAGGGCGCCACCGAGCCCGGCCAGGGCGTGTGGGCCCGGCTCAAGTACGAGGGCGGGGTGCACCGCGTGCAGCGGGTGCCCGCCACCGAGTCCCAGGGCCGTATCCACACCTCGGCGGCGGGCGTGCTGGTCACCCCGGAGGCCGAGGAGGTCGACGTGGAGGTCAACCCCAACGACCTCCGCATCGACGTCTACCGCTCCTCGGGACCCGGCGGCCAGTCCGTCAACACGACCGACTCCGCGGTGCGCATCACGCACATTCCCACCGGAGTCGTCGCTTCCTGCCAGAACGAGAAGAGCCAGCTGCAGAACAAGGAGCAGGCACTGCGTATCCTGCGCTCCAGGCTGCTCGCCGCGGCACAGGAGGAGGCGGAGAAGAACGCCGCCGACGTCCGCCGCAGCCAGGTCCGCACCGTCGACCGCTCCGAGAAGATCCGTACGTACAACTTCGCGGAGAACCGCATCTCGGACCACCGCGTCGGCTTCAAGGCGTACAACTTGGACCAGGTGCTGGACGGCGACCTCGACGCGATGATCCAGGCCTGTGTCGACGCGGACTCGGCCGCCAAGCTGGCGGCCGCGTAATCCCCGTACGCCCCGTACGACCTACCGGAGGACCAGCGTGAACCTGCTGCTCGCGGAGGTGGCCCAGGCCACCCAGCGGCTGGCCGACGCCGGCGTGCCCTCGCCGCGCAACGACGCGGAGGAGCTCGCCGCGTACGTGCACGGTGTGAAGCGGGGCGAGCTGCACTCCGTGAAGGACGTGGACTTCGACGCCCGCTACTGGGAGGTCATCGCGCGCCGCGAACAGCGCGAACCCCTCCAGCACATCACCGGCCGGGCCTTCTTCCGGTATCTGGAACTCCAGGTCGGGCCGGGGGTGTTCGTGCCGCGCCCGGAGACCGAGTCGGTCGTCGGCTGGGCCATAGACGCCGTGCGCGCCATGGACGTCGTGGAGCCGCTCATCGTGGACCTGTGCACCGGCTCCGGCGCCATCGCGCTCGCCCTCGCCCAGGAGGTGCCGCGCTCGCGCGTGCACGCCGTGGAGCTCTCCGAGGACGCCCTCCGGTGGACCCGCAAGAACATGGAGGGCTCCAGGGTCGACCTGCGCCAGGGCGACGCCCTGGACGCCTTCCCCGACCTCGACGGCCAGGTCGACCTGGTCGTCTCCAACCCGCCGTACATCCCGCTGACCGAGTGGGAGTACGTCGCCCCCGAGGCCCGCGACTACGACCCCGAACTCGCCCTGTTCTCCGGCGAGGACGGCCTCTCCCTCATCCGCGGCCTGGAGCGCACCGCGCACCGGCTGCTGCGCCCCGGCGGCGTCGTCGTCGTCGAGCACGCCGACACCCAGGGCGGCCAGGTGCCGTGGATCTTCACCGAGGAGCGGGGCTGGGCCGACGCGGCCGACCACCCCGACCTCAACAACCGGCCGCGCTTCGCGACCGCCCGCAGGGCTCTGCCGTGAGCACGCCCCGCACTCCATGCCCGCAGTACGTGTACGAGGAGGCCCGCTAGACATGGCACGGCGATACGACACCAACGACGCGACCGACCGCACGACCGGTCTGCGCGAGGCAGCGTCCGCCGTCCGCCGGGGCGAACTGGTGGTGCTGCCGACCGACACCGTCTACGGCATCGGCGCGGACGCGTTCTCCTCGGAGGCTGTCGCCGACCTGCTCGACGCCAAGGGGCGGGGCCGCAACATGCCCACCCCCGTGCTCATCGGCTCCCCGAACACCCTGCACGGCCTCGTCACGGACTTCTCCGAGCTGGCCTGGGAACTCGTCGACGCGTTCTGGCCGGGCGCCCTCACGCTCGTCGCCAAGCACCAGCCGTCCCTCCAGTGGGACCTCGGCGACACCCGGGGCACCGTCGCCGTACGCATGCCGCTGCACCCGGTCGCCATCGAACTGCTCACCGAGGTCGGCCCGATGGCCGTGTCGTCGGCGAACCTGACCGGACACCCCGCGCCGGAGGACTGCGACGCGGCGCAGCAGATGCTGGGCGACTCCGTCTCCGTCTACCTCGACGGCGGCCCGACCCCCGGCAACGTGCCGTCCTCCATCGTCGACGTCACCGGTGACGTGCCCCTGCTGCTGCGCCAGGGCGCGATCTCCGCCGAGGAGCTGCGGAAGGTCGTACCCGACCTCGAGGTGGCGAATTGACAGCCCCTGACGCGGGGCGTGGCATAGGCAACGGGGAAGTCACGGGAACCTTCGGGCTCCCTCTGGACAGCTTCCGCATCCTCCACGTCAGCACCGGCAACGTGTGCCGCTCGCCGATCACCGAGCGGCTGACCCGGCATGCCCTCGCGGACCGGCTCGGCGACCCGCTGTGGGGCGGCCTGATCGTGGAGAGCGCCGGTACCTGGGGGCACGAGGGCGCGCCCATGGAGGCCAACGCGGAGACCGTCCTGACCGACTTCGGCGCGGACCCCTCCGGCTTCACCGGGCGCGAGCTGCTGGACGAGCACGTCATCCGCGCCGACCTGGTGCTGACCGCGACGCGCGACCACCGGGCCCAGGTCATCTCGATGGGCCACTCGGCGGGCCTGCGCACCTTCACGCTGAAGGAGTTCACCCGCCTGGTGAAGGCGATCGACACCGCGACCCTGCCGCCCCTGGAGGACGGCATGGTGCCCCGCGCCCGCGCCCTGGTCCGCGCGGCGGCGGCCCTGCGCGGCTGGCTCCTCGCCCCCACCGCGGAGGCCGACGAGGTCTTCGATCCCTACGGTGCCCCGTTGCCGTTCTTCCGTTCCATCGGGGACGAGATACATCAGGCGCTGGATCCGGTGGTGACGGCGCTGACAGGGGTGCCCGCGAAGACCTGACCGGGTCGGGCGGGCGGGGGCGGCCCGGTAGCCGAGCGTGCCGTCGGGGCCGGGCCTACATTGGACGTGTCACCGTCGATGCCACGGAGTCCGTCATGTCGGTCGCGCACAGTCTTGAGACCGGCGTCCTGCGCCGGCAGGATCCGGAGCTGGCCGAGATCCTGACGGGGGAGCTGGAGCGGCAGTCGACGACGCTTCAGCTGATCGCCGCCGAGAACTTCACCTCGCCCGCCGTACTGGCCGCGCTCGGCTCGCCGCTGGCGAACAAGTACGCCGAGGGCTACCCGGGCGCCCGCCACCACGGCGGCTGCGAACTGGCCGACATGGCCGAGCGCGTCGCCGTGGAGCGGGCGAAGGCGCTCTTCGGTGCCGAGCACGCCAACGTGCAGCCGCACTCCGGCTCCTCGGCGGTGCTCGCCGCCTACGCGGCGCTGCTGCGCCCCGGCGACACCGTGCTCGCCCTCGGCCTCGCGCACGGCGGCCACCTCACCCACGGTTCGCCCGCCAACTTCTCCGGCC
Source organism: Streptomyces sp. NPDC005423 (assembly GCF_040606415.1). Lineage (NCBI taxonomy): Bacteria > Bacillati > Actinomycetota > Actinomycetes > Kitasatosporales > Streptomycetaceae > Streptomyces > Streptomyces sp. NPDC005423. The sequence continues at coordinate 134,257 of NZ_JBEXET010000007.1, forward strand.
GCTGGTTCGACTTCGTCGGCTACGGCCTGGACGCGGAGACCGGGCTCGTCGACCACGACCAGGTGCGCGCGCTGGCCCACAGGCACCGGCCCAAGGCGATCGTCTGCGGCTCCACCGCCTACCCCCGCCACCTCGACCACGCCTTCTTCCGCGAGGTCGCCGACGAGGTGGGCGCGCATCTCATCGCCGACGCCGCCCACCCCATCGGGCTCGTCGCCGGGGGAGCGGCGCCGAACCCGGTGCCGTACGCGGACATCGTCTGCGCCACCACCCACAAGGTGCTGCGCGGGCCGCGCGGCGGGATGATCCTGTGCGGCGGCGAGTTGGCCGAGCGGGTCGACCGGGCGGTGTTCCCCTTCACGCAGGGCGGCGCGCAGATGCACACGGTCGCCGCCAAGGCCGTCGCGTTCGGCGAGGCGGCGACGCCCGCCTTCTCGGTCTACGCCCACCAGGTCGTCGCCAACGCCCGGGTGCTCGCGGCCGGACTGGCCGCCGAGGGGCTCGCCGTCAGCACCGGCGGGACCGACACCCACCTCATCACCGCCGACCCCGCCCCCCTCGGCGTCGACGAACGCACCGCCCGGGGCCGGCTGGCCGCCGCCGGGCTGGTGCTGGACTGCTGCGCCCTGCCCGGTGGCGAGGCGCGCGGACTGCGGCTGGGCACGGCCGCGGTGACCACGCAGGGGATGGGGGAGCGCGAGATGGCCTGGATCGCCGGACTTCTCGGTGCCGTACTGCGCGAGGAGGCCGGGGGAAGGGCGGCGCGTGACCGGGTGCGCGAGCTGACCGGTAGATTTCTTCCGTATCCCGGCTGAGAAGGGGTAGCCGCACCGTCGTAGCGTGATACCGCCTTGCGACGGGGTGAGACCTCGTGCACAGCCACCCGTGCAACCATCTTCGCTACCCGGAAGTCCCCAACCATATGCGTCCGTCGCTAGGGTGTGGGGCTGAGATGGCCAGCGAGACCTGTGGGGAAGCCTGTGCGTGAATACCTGCTGACGCTCTGCATCACGGCCGCGGTGACGTACCTGCTGACCGGGCCGGTGCGGAAGTTCGCGATCGTGGCCGGGGCGATGCCGGAGATCCGGGCCCGTGACGTGCACCGGGAGCCCACTCCGCGGCTCGGCGGGATCGCCATGTTCTTCGGGCTCTGCGCCGGTCTGCTGGTCGCCGACCATCTGACCAACCTCAACGAGGTCTTCGCCAAGTCCAACGAACCGCGCGCCCTGCTCTCCGGCGCCGCCCTGATCTGGCTGATCGGTGTCCTGGACGACAAGTTCGAGATCGACGCCCTGATCAAGCTGGGCGGCCAGATGATCGCCGCCGGCGTGATGGTGATGCAGGGTCTGACGATCCTGTGGCTGCCCATCCCGGGCATCGGCAACGTGGCGCTGACCCAGTGGCAGGGCACCCTGCTGACGGTCGCTCTGGTCGTCATCACGATCAACGCGGTCAACTTCGTCGACGGCCTCGACGGGCTGGCCTCGGGCATGGTGTGCATCGCGGCCGCCGCGTTCTTCCTGTACGCCTACCGGATCTGGTACTCGTACGGCATCGAGGCCGCCGCCCCCGCCACCCTGTTCGCGGCGATCCTGATGGGCATGTGCCTGGGCTTCCTGCCGCACAACATGCACCCCGCGCGGATCTTCATGGGCGACTCCGGCTCGATGCTCATCGGTCTGGTGCTGGCCGCGGGCGCGATCTCGATCACGGGACAGGTCGACCCGGACGCGCTGAAGCTGTTCGCCGGTTCGGAGAAGGCGGCCGTGCACCAGACGGTGCCGGTCTACATCCCGCTGCTGCTGCCGCTGACGATCATCGCGATCCCGGCCGCCGACCTGGTGCTGGCGATCGTGCGCCGCACCTGGCGCGGCCAGTCGCCGTTCGCCGCCGACCGCGGCCATCTGCACCACCGGCTCCTGGAGATCGGCCACTCGCACAGCAGGGCGGTGCTGATCATGTACTTCTGGTCGGCGCTGATCGCGTTCGGGGCGCTCTCCTACTCGGTCAACTCGGCGTCCATGTGGATCGTCCTCGGCATCGTCATCCTCAGCGCGATCGGTCTGGGGCTGCTGCTGCTGCCGCGCTTCGCGCCCCGGACCCCGCGCTGGGCCGAGCAGTTCGTGCCGCCGCGCTATCGCCGTCGTGGTGCGGTGGTCGAGCCGCCGGCGGAGCCGGCCGCCGCGGAGGCGGAACCCCGTACCCCGATTGGGGCCGGAGTGGCGGGAGTCAACGGTGCGACGGCCATCGGCGCGCGTTCGCGGCTGCTGGACCGTGGCCAGGCCGAGTCGTCGCGCTGACGGCAAGGTAAGAATCTGACTAAAGCGTTGCCATCTCGTGGGAGTACGAAACAGCCCAATACCAGACAAGTCGGCCGTGTTCCTGCACAGACGGGCAGCTTCACTCTCATGTGTGACGGCGAGCACACCATCTAGGTAAAGACCGCATCAAATAGTTTGTGATACGGTTCACGAGAACCCGGGACAGAGCCGAAGGACCGTAGTGCGAGGGTCCATTGGCGTGAGGGTCTCTCTCTTCCCGGGACTACGCTCGTCCATGACGACACGCCCCCCTTAGCAAGCGGAGTTGCCGCCATGCCGTCCAATGACGCCCGGATTCTCCTTCAGACCGCTGTGCCCACAGCTGCCGCCGGCGCGATTGCCGCCGTTGTCAGCGGTGTGGTCGCCGGTGGCGAGGGAGCCCTGGGAGCCGTCGTGGGCACGGTGGTGGTGATCCTCTTCATGGGAATCGGGCTCTACGTTCTGCAGCGCACCGCGAAATCACTGCCGCACCTTTTCCAGGCGATGGGCCTGATGCTCTTCGCCGCGCAGATTCTCCTGCTGTTCATCTTCATGGCCGCGTTCAAGCACACGACGTTGTTCAACCCCAAGGCTTTCGCGTTCACCCTGCTCGGCTGCACCATCGTCTGGACGGTCGCGCAGACTTGGGCGCATATGAAGGCGAAAATCCTTTACGTCGAGCCCGAAAAAGCGGGGCACTCGTCGTGAGGGGTAGGGCCGGGATAAGCGACGGTAAGAGACCCTGCTATCGTCCGGTGCCAACTGCGGCATCGCGGGCGCGGGCATCTGAGCTGACGCCTGCTCGATCGCGAGGCTTGATGCCCCACAGCCGCCCCCACATCCGTAATACCAGTCCAGTGCCGAACCGCGGCTGCGCGCCGCGCCGACACAACGAGGTTGCCGTACCTATGCGCCACGCTGAAGGAGCCCGCGGTGAGTGCTGACCCGACGCAGGTGCTCGCCTTCGAGACCGACTGCCACATTTTCGACGGCTGTGGCTTCCCGGCTCCCGGCCTGCACTCGTTCCTGTTCAAGCCCCTCTTCGGGGACGGCGACAGCAACGTGTACTTCAACAAGACGATGCTGTTGGCGCTTCTCGGTTCGATCATCATCGTCGGCTTCTTCTGGGCCGCCTTCCGCAAGCCGAAGGTCGTCCCGGGCAAGCTGCAGATGGTCGCCGAGGCCGGCTACGACTTCGTCCGTCGTGGCGTCGTCTACGAGACGATCGGCAAGAAGGAGGGCGAGAAGTACGTCCCGCTCGTCGTCTCGCTGTTCTTCTTCGTCTGGATGATGAACCTCTGGTCGATCATTCCGCTCGCCCAGTTCCCGGTCACGTCGATCATCTCGTACCCGCTGGTGCTCGCCCTGATCGTCTATGTCCTGTGGGTCTCGCTGACCTTCAAGCGGCACGGCTTCGTGGGCTTCTTCAAGAACGTCACCGGCTACGACAAGTCGCTCGGCGCGGTGCTGCCGCTCGCCATGGTCATCGAGTTCTTCTCGAACCTGCTCGTCCGGCCGTTCACGCACGCGGTACGACTCTTCGCGAACATGTTCGCGGGCCACACGCTGCTGCTGCTGTTCACCATCGCCAGCTGGTACCTGCTCAACGGCATCGGCATCGCGTACGCGGGCGTCTCGTTCATCATGACCCTCGTCATGACCGCGTTCGAACTCTTCATCCAGGCCTTGCAGGCATACGTCTTCGTCCTGCTGACCTGCACCTACATCCAGGGCGCGCTCGCCGAGCAGCACTGAGCGAAGCGTTCTGTAAGACCCCTTGAGCGTCCGGCGGCCAACCCCCGCCGGTCCGTACAGAGAAGGAAGAATCAGCATGGCTGCCATTGAGACCCTCGCCGCCGTCTCCGGCTCCCTCGGCTCGATCGGCTACGGCCTCGCCGCCATCGGTCCCGGCGTCGGCGTCGGCATCATCTTCGGTAACGGCACCCAGGCCCTCGCCCGCCAGCCCGAGGCCGCCGGCCTGATCCGTGCCAACCAGATTCTCGGTTTCGCGTTCTGTGAGGCGCTCGCCCTCATCGGTCTCGTCATGCCGTTCGTCTACGGCAAGTGATCTGCGGATCCACGACAGCCCACTAGACGAAAGGCACTGACATGAGCCAGCTGCTCATTCTGGCGGCCGAGCAGGAGAACCCGCTCGTCCCGCCGATCCCTGAGCTTGTCATCGGCCTGATCGCCTTCGTCATCGTCTTCGGCTTCCTCGCCAAGAAGCTCCTCCCGAACATCAACAAGGTTCTGGAGGAGCGCCGCGAGGCCATCGAGGGCGGTATCGAGAAGGCCGAGGCCGCCCAGACCGAGGCGCAGAGCGTGCTTGAGCAGTACAAGGCTCAGCTCGCCGAGGCCCGGCACGAGGCCGCGCGACTGCGCCAGGAGGCGCAGGAGCAGGGCGCCACGCTCATCGCCGAGATGCGCGCGGAAGGCCAGCGGCAGCGTGAGGAAATCATCGCCGCCGGTCACACGCAGATCGAGGCCGACCGCAAGGCCGCCGCTCAGGCGCTGCGCCAGGACGTCGGCCACCTCGCCACCGACCTGGCCGGCAAGCTCGTCGGCGAGTCCCTCGAGGACCACGCCCGGCAGAGCCGTGTGATCGACCGTTTCCTTGATGAGCTTCAGGAGAAGGCCGAGGCGACTCGATGAACGGAGCGAGCCGCGAGGCCCTGGCAGCCGCACGTGAGCGTCTCGACGCGCTGACGGACTCCCCGTCCGTGGACGCGACGCAGCTCGCCGACGAACTGGCCGCCGTCACCGCGCTGCTCGACCGCGAGGTGTCGTTGCGCCGGGTCCTGACCGACCCGGCACAGGACGGCGAGGCCAAGGCCGGACTGGTCCAGCGTCTGCTGGCCGGTCAGGTCGGCGGCCCCGTCGCCGACCTGGTGGCCGGTCTGGTGCGCTCCCGCTGGTCGCAGTCGCGTGACCTGGTGGACGCGCTGGAGGACCTGGCGGCCACCGCCGACCTCAGCGCCGCCCAGCGGGCGAACGTGCTGGACGACGTCGAGGACGAGCTGTTCCGGTTCGGCCGGATCGTCGCCTCGAACACCGGACTGCGCGCCGCGCTGACCGACCGCGCCGCCGGTGCCACCGCCAAGGGCGAGCTGCTGCGCAGCCTGCTCGGCGGTCGTGCCCGGCCGGCCACCGAGCGTCTGGTCACCCGCCTGGTGACCGCGCCCCGGGGACGTAGCCTGGAGGCGGGACTCGACTCCCTGTCCAGGCTCGCCGCGGAGCGCCGCAACCGCCTGGTCGCCACCGTCACCTCGGCGGTCCCGCTGAGCGACCCGCAGAAGCAGCGCCTGGGCGCCGCCCTCGCGAAGCTCTACGGCCGCCCGACGCACCTCAACATCGACGTGGACCCCGCGGTCCTCGGCGGTATCCGGGTGCAGGTCGGCGACGAGGTCATCAACGGCTCCATCGCGGACCGGCTGGAAGACGTCGGCCGCCGCATGGCGAGCTAGCAGCACCGCAAACAAAGACGTAGTAAGGCGGCCCTGGTTGGGCCGTGCAGAGGATTCACCTCTTTCAGGGGGGAGTCCCCCATCCCCCCAAGTGAAACTTCGGGCCCAACAAGGAGAGCAGGGAACCCAGATGGCGGAGCTCACGATCCGGCCGGAGGAGATCCGGGACGCGCTGGAGAACTTCGTCCAGTCGTACAAGCCGGACGCGGCCTCGCGCGAGGAGGTCGGTACGGTCACCGTCGCCGGCGACGGTATCGCCAAGGTCGAGGGTCTGCCCTCGGCCATGGCCAACGAACTGCTGAGGTTCGAGGACGGCACCCTCGGCCTCGCGCTCAACCTGGAGGAGCGCGAGATCGGCGCGGTCATCCTCGGCGAGTTCAGCGGCATCGAGGAGGGCCAGCCGGTGCAGCGCACCGGTGAGGTGCTCTCCGTGGCCGTCGGTGAGGGCTACCTCGGGCGCGTCGTCGACCCGCTCGGCACCCCGATCGACGGCCTCGGCGACATCGCGACCAGCGGTCGCCGCGCGCTCGAACTGCAGGCCCCCACGGTCATGGACCGCAAGTCGGTGCACGAGCCGATGGAGACGGGCTACAAGGCCGTCGACGCCATGACCCCGATCGGCCGCGGCCAGCGTCAGCTGATCATCGGCGACCGCCAGACCGGCAAGACCGCCCTGGCCGTCGACACGATCATCAACCAGCGCGACAACTGGCGCACCGGCGACGTGAACAAGCAGGTCCGCTGCATCTACGTCGCCATCGGTCAGAAGGGCTCCACCATCGCCTCCGTGCGTGGTGCGCTCGAAGAGGCCGGCGCGCTGGAGTACACGACCATCGTCGCCGCCCCGGCGTCCGACCCGGCCGGCTTTAAGTACCTTGCGCCGTACACCGGTTCGGCCATCGGTCAGCAGTGGATGTACGAGGGCAAGCACGTCCTCATCATCTTCGACGACCTCTCGAAGCAGGCCGACGCCTACCGTGCCGTCTCCCTGCTGCTGCGCCGTCCGCCGGGCCGCGAGGCCTACCCGGGTGACGTCTTCTACCTGCACTCCCGTCTGCTGGAGCGCTGCGCGAAGCTCTCCGACGAGATGGGCAAGGGCTCGATGACCGGTCTGCCGATCGTCGAGACGAAGGCCAACGACGTCTCGGCGTTCATCCCGACCAACGTCATCTCCATCACCGACGGCCAGTGCTTCCTGGAGTCGGACCTCTTCAACGCCGGTCAGCGTCCCGCGCTGAACGTGGGTATCTCCGTCTCCCGAGTCGGTGGTTCCGCGCAGCACAAGGCGATGAAGCAGGTCTCCGGCCGTCTCCGTCTGGACCTGGCCCAGTACCGCGAGCTGGAGGCGTTCGCCGCCTTCGGTTCCGACCTGGACGCCGCGTCGAAGGCGCAGCTGGAGCGGGGTTCGCGTCTGGTGGAGCTGCTGAAGCAAGCCCAGTACCAGCCGATGGCCACCGAGGACCAGGTCGTCTCCGTGTGGGCGGCCACCACCGGCAAGATGGACGACGTTCCGGTCGCCGACATCCGCCGCTTCGAGAAGGAGCTGCTGGAGTACCTGCACCGCAAGGAGCAGGGCCTCATGACCTCCATCAAGGAGGGCGGGAAGATGTCGGACGACACCCTCACCGCCGTCGCCGACGGCATCACCGAGTTCAAGAAGCAGTTCGAGACCTCGGACGGCAAGCTGCTCGGCGAGGACGCCCCGGCCACCGCGGCCAAGTGACGTAGGAAGGGACCTGACTCATGGGAGCCCAGCTCCGGGTCTACAAGCGTCGCATCCGATCCGTCACCGCGACCAAGAAGATCACCAAGGCGATGGAGATGATCGCCGCCTCGCGTGTCGTCAAGGCGCAGCGCAAGGTGGCGGCCTCCACGCCGTACGCGACCGAGCTCACCCGCGCGGTCACGGCGGTCGGTACCGGCTCGAACACCAGGCATCCGCTGACCACGCAGGCCGAGACGGTCACCCGGTCCGCGGTGCTGCTCCTGACGAGCGACCGCGGTCTCGCGGGCGCGTTCAACGCCAACGCCATCAAGGCGGCGGAGCAGTTGACCGCCCGCCTGGTGGCCGAGGGCAAGCAGGTCGACACGTACATCGTCGGCCGGCGCGGTGTCGCCCACTACAACTTCCGTGAGAACGCGGTCGTGCAGTCGTGGTCGGGCTTCACCGACGAGCCGACGTACGCGGACGCCAAGAAGGTCGCGGCCCCGCTGATCGAGGCGATCGAGACGGAGACGGCGGACGGCGGCGTGGACGAACTCCACATCGTCTACACCGAGTTCGTGTCGATGATGACGCAGTCGGCGATCAACAGCCGGCTGCTGCCGCTCAGCCTCGAAGAGGTCGCGGAAGAGGCGGCCCCCACGGGCGAGATCCTTCCGCTGTACGACTTCGAGCCGTCGGCGGAGGACGTCCTCGACGCCCTGCTGCCGCGGTACGTGGAGAGCCGGATCTACAACGCGCTGCTCCAGTCGGCCGCTTCGAAGCACGCCGCCACGCGGCGCGCGATGAAGTCGGCCACCGACAACGCCGGTGAGCTGATCGAGACGCTCACCCGGCTTGCCAACGCGGCCCGCCAGGCCGAAATCACCCAGGAAATCAGCGAGATCGTCGGTGGCGCGAGCGCTCTGGCCGACGCGACCGCGGGGAGTGACTACTAATGACCACCACTGTTGAGACCGCGGCGGCCACGGGCCGCGTCGCCCGGGTCATCGGCCCGGTCGTCGACGTGGAGTTCCCCGTCGACGCGATGCCGGAGATCTACAACGCCCTCCACGTCGAGGTCGCCGACCCGGCCAAGGACGGCGAGCGGAAGACGCTGACCCTCGAGGTCGCGCAGCACCTCGGCGACGGCCTGGTCCGCGCCATCTCCATGCAGCCCACCGACGGTCTGGTCCGCCAGGCCGTGGTGACCGACACCGGTACGGGCATCTCCGTCCCGGTCGGTGACTTCACCAAGGGCAAGGTGTTCAACACCCTCGGCGAGGTGCTGAACTCGGACGAGAAGTACGACGGCGAGCGCTGGACCATCCACCGCAAGGCCCCGCGCTTCGACGAGCTCGAGTCGAAGACCGAGATGTTCGAGACCGGCGTCAAGGTCATCGACCTGCTGACCCCGTACGTCAAGGGCGGCAAGATCGGCCTGTTCGGCGGTGCCGGCGTCGGCAAGACGGTGCTCATCCAGGAGATGATCTACCGCGTCGCCAACAACCACGACGGTGTCTCCGTGTTCGCCGGTGTCGGCGAGCGCACCCGTGAGGGCAACGACCTCATCGAGGAGATGTCGGAGTCCGGCGTCATCGACAAGACCGCCCTGGTCTTCGGTCAGATGGACGAGCCCCCGGGCACCCGTCTGCGGGTGGCGCTGGCCGGTCTGACCATGGCGGAGTACTTCCGCGATGTGCAGAAGCAGGACGTGCTGTTCTTCATCGACAACATCTTCCGCTTCACGCAGGCCGGTTCCGAGGTCTCGACGCTGCTCGGCCGGATGCCCTCCGCGGTGGGCTACCAGCCGAACCTGGCCGACGAGATGGGTCTCCTCCAGGAGCGCATCACCTCGACCCGCGGTCACTCGATCACCTCGATGCAGGCGATCTACGTCCCCGCGGACGACCTGACCGACCCGGCCCCGGCCACCACGTTCGCCCACCTCGACGCGACGACGGTTCTCTCCCGTCCGATCTCCGAGAAGGGCATCTACCCGGCCGTGGACCCGCTGGACTCCACGTCCCGCATCCTGGACCCGCGGTACATCGCGGCGGACCACTACTCCACCGCGATGCGCGTCAAGTCGGTTCTGCAGAAGTACAAGGACCTTCAGGACATCATCGCGATCCTCGGTATCGACGAGCTGGGCGAGGAGGACAAGCTCACCGTCCACCGGGCCCGTCGCGTGGAGCGCTTCCTCTCGCAGAACACCCACGTCGCCAAGCAGTTCACCGGCGTCGACGGTTCGGACGTACCGCTGGAGGAGTCGATCACGGCCTTCAACGCGATCATCGACGGTGAGTACGACCACTTCCCGGAGCAGGCGTTCTTCCTGTGCGGTGGCATCGAGGACCTGAAGGCCAACGCCAAGGAGCTGGGCGTCTCCTGAACCCGGAGCGCCGAGTTCGCCCGAGGGGGCGGGCGCGTCCCGCCCCCTCTTCCACGCCTACTAGAATTGACCCCACACCCGGCGCGACCGCCGGGTGGTGACCCGAGGAGAGCCACCCTTGGCTGCTGAGCTGCATGTCGAGCTGGTCGCCGCGGACCGCCAGGTCTGGTCAGGCGAGGCCACCCTGGTCGTCGCGCGCACCACGTCCGGCGACATCGGCGTCATGCCCGGACACCAGCCGCTGCTCGGTGTGCTGGAATCGGGCCCGGTGACCATCCGGTCGAGTGATGGTGGAACGATCGTCGCCGCTGTGCACGGTGGTTTCATCTCGTTCGCGGACAACAAGCTGTCGCTGCTGGCCGAGATCGCCGAGCTGTCGGACGAGATCGATGTCCAGCATGTGGAGCGCGAACTGGAGCGTGCGAAGGCGGAGGGCGACGAGTCCGCCGAGCGTCGCGCGGACGTCCGGCTGCGAACGGTGGGCACGCGCTGACCCAGCGCTGGAAGTGATGACGTGACTCAGCCGCGGCTGGGACCGGAGGAATCCGGACCCAGCCGCGGCTGAGGCGAATGTGGATGTTTTTTCCGTTCCGTTACCTAGGTGGACGAGGAGGTCGGTGTCGATGGTCCTCGCTCTGACTGTGTGCGGAATTGTCGTGGCCCTGGTGGTGCTGGGACTGTTCGTCTTCGGCCTGCGCCGCCGGCTCATCCAGCGTTCGGGCGGCACCTTCGACTGCAGTGTCCGCTGGGACGTGCCGGAGAAACCCGACACCAACGGCAAGGGCTGGAGCTACGGCGTGGCCCGCTACAACGGCGACCGCATCGAGTGGTACCGGGTCTTCTCCTACGCCTACCGGCCGCGCCGTGTCCTGGAGCGCTCGGCGATCGAGGTGGCCGGCCGGCGCCTGCCCGAGGGCGAGGAGGAGCTGGCGCTGCTCTCCGACGCGGTCGTCCTCACCTGTCTGCACCGCGGTATCCGCCTCGAACTGGCCATGAGCGACGACGCGTTGACGGGTTTCCTGGCCTGGCTGGAGGCGGCACCGCCCGGCCAGCGGGTCAACGTGGCCTGAACCTCGGGGCGTACGACACACCGCCGCGGACAGACCCGGAGGTCTGCCCGCGGCGGGGGCGCTGAGCGGTGTGGGGAATCAGCTCAGCCCGCTGTTGATGGCGCCCACCAGCTCTCCGTCACTGGTGTCGCCGCTGAACTCCCAGAAGAACGCGCCGCCCAGGCCCTGGGTCTTGGCCCAGGCCATCTTGGTGCCGATGGTGGCCGGGGTGTCGTAGGACCACCAGTTGGTGCCGCAGTGGGCGTACGCGGTGCCGGCGACGGTGCCGGTGGTGGGGCAGGACGTCTTGAGGACCTTGTAGTCCTCGATGCCCTGTTCGTACTTGCCGGGGGCCGGTCCGGTGGCCGTGCCGCCGGGGGCGTCCTGGGTGACGCCGGTCCAGCCCCGGCCGTAGAAGCCGATGCCGATGAGGAGTTTGCTCGCCGGGACGCCCTTGGACTTGAACTTGGCGATCGCGTCGGCCGTGGTGAAGCCCGGCGTCGGGATGCCGCTGTAGTTGGTGAGCGGGGAGTGCGGGGCGGTCGGGCCGTCCGCGTCGAAGGCGCCGAAGAAGTCGTACGTCATCACGTTGTACCAGTCGACGTACTGGGCCGCGCCCGCGTAGTCGGCGGCGTCGATCTTGCCGCCGGAGGTGCCGTCCGCGGTGGTGGCGGCGGTGATCAGGTTGCCGGTGCCGAACTTGGCGCGCAGCGCCTGCATCAGGTTCTTGTACGCCGCGGCGCCGCTGGTGTCACAGGAGAGACCGCAGGCGTTCGGGTACTCCCAGTCGATGTCGATGCCGTCGAAGACATCGGCCCAGCGGGGGTCCTCGACCAGGTTGTAGCAGGACTGGGCGAACGCGGCCGGGTTGGCCGCCGCCTGGGCGAAGCCGCCGGACCAGGTCCAGCCGCCGAAGGACCAGAGGATCTTGATGTTGGGGTACTTGGCCTTGAGCTCGCGCAGCTGGTTGAAGTTGCCGGCCAGCGGCTGGTCCCAGGTGTCGGCGACGCCGCTGACCGACTGGTCGGCGGTGTACGTCTTCTGGTAGTCGGCGTAGGCGTCCCCGATGGCGCACTGGCCGTTGGTGACGTTGCCGAAGGCGTAGTTGATGTGGGTGATCTTCGCGGCCGAACCGGAGGTCACCAGGTTCTTGACCTGGTAGTTGCGGTCGTAGATGCCCCACTCGGTGAAGTAACCGAGCTTGACCTTGCTCCCGCCGGTCGGGGGCGGGGTGGTGCCGCCGGTGGTGTGTACGGCGACCGCGCCGCTGACCGGGCCGGTCTGGCCCGCGGTGTCCCGGGCCTGGACGGTGTACGAGTAGTCGGTGCCGGCGCTCAGGCCGGTGTCCGTGTAGCTCGTGGCGGTGACCGTCGAGACGACCTTGCCGTCGCGCAGTACGTCGTAGTTCTTGACGCCCTTGTCGTCGGTGGCCGCGCTCCAGCCGAGCTTCACCGAGGTGTCGGTGACGGCGGAGGCGGCGGGGGTGCCCGGTGCGGAGGGAGCCGCGTCGCCGGGGGTGGTGGTGCCGTCACAACTGTCGCCGTTCAGCTTGCAGTTGGACGGCGAGCCGGAGCCCGCGCCGTTGAAGCCGAAGGAGACGGAGGCGCCGGGGGCGATGGAGCCGTTGTAGGACTTGTTCTTGGCGGTCCAGTGGGTACCGGCGGACGTGACGTCCGCGTCCCAGGCCGAGGTGACGGACGTGCCGGAGGGGTAGTCCCACTCGACGGTCCATGAACTGATCGCCGCGGACCCGGTGTTCTTGACGGTCCACTGGCCGCCGAACCCGGTGCCCCAGTCGCTGGTCTTGGCGAAGGTGGCGGTGGCGTTCGTCGCGGCCTGGGCGGGACCCGCCAGCCCGACGAGACCGGCGAGGGGGAGCAGCAGGGTCGCGAACCCGGCGACTGCTCTCTGTCTGAAGCGCATCGTGCGCCTCCTTGGAGTTGAGGGGGCGCGACTGAGCCTTCGCACCCACAGTGCCGCGAGAATAGAAAGGTCTGGACCACAGGTCAATAGGTCTGGACCACTCATCAGCAGTTGTGCCGGATCCTCAACTCCTGTGCGGGAACGGCCCTTTGGACCGGTTCCCGCCCCCTCCCCGGCGCCGCTAGCGCTCGCCGCCGGGCACCCACAACACGTCCCCGGCCTCCTTGTTGGCGCTCCTGGCCAGGATGAACAGCAGGTCCGACAGCCGGTTGAGGTAGGTCGCCGTCAGCGGGTTCATCACCTCGCCGTGCACCTCCAGGGCCGCCCAGGTCCGGCGCTCGGCCCGGCGTACGACCGTGCACGCCTGGTGGAGCAGGGCCGCGCCCGGGGTGCCGCCCGGGAGGATGAAGGACCGCAGTTTCTCCAGCTCCTCGTTGAAGCGGTCGCACTCCGCCTCCAGCCTGTCGACGTAGAACTGCTCGACCCGCAGCGGCGGGTACTCGGGATTCTCGGCGACCGGCGTGCACAGGTCGGCGCCCACGTCGAACAGGTCGTTCTGGACGCGGACGAGGACCTTCACGATCTCCTCGTCCAGGGCGCCGAGCGCGATCGCCGTGCCGATCGCCGCGTTCGCCTCGTTGGCGTCCGCGTAGGCCGAGATCCGCAGATCGGTCTTGGCGACCCGGCTCATGTCGCCGAGGGCTGTCGTGCCCTGGTCGCCGGTCCTGGTGTAGATGCGCGTCAGATTGACCATGCGGCCAGCGTAGTTAGGTCCCGGGGGCGCGGAGAAGGTCCCAACTACGCCGTACGGGCGGTGCGGTGAGCCACGTCGGTGTGATGTCCGTCAGATGAGACGTGACGCGCGTTACTTACCGGTCACACAGCGCCCGGCGAGCGCTAGTGTCCGCCGGGAAGGCATAGGTATACCCGCTTACCCGCTGTAAGCGTTTCAAAGGGGAGTCGCACAGTGCCACGGAAGCTTGCCGTCATCGGCGCCGGGCTCATGGGTTCCGGTATCGCCCAGGTCTCCGCGCAGGCGGGCTGGGACGTCGTGCTGCGCGATGTCACCGACGCGGCCCTGAAGCGCGGTACCGACGGCATCAAGGCCTCCTACGACAAGTTCGTGAGCAAGGGCAAGCTGGAGGCGCACGACGCCGACGCCGCCCTCGCCCGGATCACCGCGACCACCGACCTGGACGCGGTGGCCGACGCGGACATCGTCGTCGAGGCCGTCTTCGAACAACTCGACGTCAAGCACGAGATCTTCCGCGCCCTCGACCTGATCGCGCGTGAGGACGCCGTCCTCGCCTCCAACACCTCCGCCATCCCGATCACCAAGATCGCGGCCGTGACGGGTCGTCCGGAGCGCGTCGTCGGCACGCACTTCTTCTCGCCGGTCCCGATGATGGGCCTGTGCGAGCTGGTGCGCGGCTACAAGACCAGCGACGAAACCCTCGCCACCGCAAGGGAGTTCGCCGAGTCGGTCGGCAAGACCTGCATCGTCGTCAACCGTGACGTGGCCGGCTTCGTGACCACCCGGCTCATCTCGGCGCTCGTCGTCGAGGCCGCCAAGCTCTACGAGTCGGGCGTCGCCACCGCCGAGGACATCGACCTCGCCTGCAAACTGGGCTTCGGGCACGCGATGGGCCCGCTGGCCACCGCGGACCTCACCGGCGTCGACATCCTGCTGCACGCCACGGGCAACATCTACACCGAGTCGCAGGACGAGAAGTTCGCGCCACCGGAGCTGATGCGCCGGATGGTTGACGCCGGTGACATCGGACGCAAGAGCGGGCAGGGCTTCTACAAGCACTGAAACCGCACACATCCCTGATCCATCACACCCAGGGGTGAATTCGGTATCGGTTCGCTCACAGACGGCAACCTCTGACCGCTCCACGCGGTCAGTTGGTTCATTACGCAGTTCGCACCACCCACTTTGCACACGGTGCCCGCGTTGCACCACGGAAAGCGCGGAGCGCGAGACCCACTCACCGGGAGCGCATATGCACATCAGGGGCGACCACGTCGAGCTGGTCGTCGGGGGCCGCCTCGACGTCCGCAGCGCGGCGGACGCCCGTACGGTCCTGCACTCGGCCGTCGACGACGGAGTCGGCGATCTGGTGCTCGACCTGTCCGAGCTGGACTCCTGGGACGCCACCGGACTCGGGGTGATCATGGGGGCCCACCGGCGGGCCGGCCGCAACGGCCGCCGCCTGGTGCTGCGTCGCGTACCACCGCAGATGCAGCGTCTGCTGGTGGCCACCCGGCTGCACCGGATCCTGACCATCGAGGGCGGCGTGGGCGCGGAGTCGCTGCCCCGCATCTGACACCCGCCGACCGCGCGCGCCCGCTCCCGCGACGGAGCACACCCCGCGCGCGGCGGCGGGCGCGAAACGTACGACGCGCTCGATCCTCACGCAACTGTGACGTCTCGGACGGCACCGCACCCCGGCCTGTCGTAGATACTGTGCAAAGGTTTAAGGTTCGGTCGCCCGCTGCCTGCAAACCCTTTCGAGCGGGCCCGGACCAGAAGCGACAGCGCGGTGTGCAGCAAGGCCGGGAGGGGGCCCGGGTCCCGTCGCAGGACCGGACCCGCACACGACGCTTTTGGGGGCTTGGACCTATGGACCCGATCAACCGGGGACCCGAGGAGTACGACCAGGACGGCGACGGCCCTGCGTCGCGTCAGCGCTCGCCCCGGGAATCCCTCACCGCCGACTTCGGCCAGCACACCCCGGCGGTCGTCCGTACCGCGCGGCTGGTCAGCGGCGACTTCCTGCTCACCGTCAACCCGGTCGACGGCAGCGAGGTGGAGGTCTGCCCGCCCGCCGAACGGCCCGGCCGGCCCGCCAGGCGCACCGCCGCCGAGCGCGCCGAGTCCGACCGCGCGGCCAGGCCGCCCCTGCCGCCCGGCCTCACCCGCCGCGAACTGCCGCTGCTGGAGCGCCAGGAGGACCGTGAGCACCTGGTCCGGCTGATCGCCCGCGGCCGTTCCGTCCGGCTGACCGGTCCCGCCGGCTCCGGCCGTACCAGCCTCCTCGACCTCGTCGCGGGGGACTGCGCGGACCTCGCCCCCGACGGCGTGATCCGCCTCACCGGCTACCACCGCTCGGCCGCCGACCTCCGCCACGAGCTCTTCCACGCGGTGTACGAGGCGCCCGCGTACCGGCCCGAAGAGGACGAACTGCGCGCCCTGGTACGGGAGATCGGGGCGGTCGTCGTCATCGACGACATCGAGTTCGGCGGTGCCGCGCTCGACGAACTGCTCGACGCGACACCCGAGTGCGCCTTCCTCATCGGCGCCACCCCGGACGTGCCCGCCCCCTCCGCGGACTCGGCCGTGGAGGAGATCCTCCTCACCGGTCTCGACCGCGCGGGCGGTGTGGAGGTCCTGGAGCGCGCCGTCGGCCGCGTGCTGAGCGAGGAGGAGTCCAACTGGGCCGGCGACCTCTGGTTCGAGTCCGAGGGCCTGCCGCTGCGCTTCGTCCAGGCGGGTGCTCTGCTCAAGCAGCGCGACATCCTGCGGGCCGGCACCAGCGCCGTCGAGGAGTTCGGCGTCTTCCAGGACGCCCTGCCCGTCGACGCCGCCGCGGACACCCCGATCGAGGCCGACGAGGGCGACGCCATCCCGCTGCCCTCGCTCGGCGAGGCCGCCGCGCCCGCCCCGCTGCTCGCCTCCCGGCTCAGCGCCTCGGCCCGTGCCACCCTGCGGTTCGCCGTGGCGCTCGGCGGTGAGGTGCCGCACCAGGCGCACCTGCCGGCGCTCATCGGCGACACCCACGCGGACGCCGCCCTCGGCGAACTCGCCGGCTGCGGACTGGTCTCGCCGGTCGGTTCCCGCTACCGGCTCGCGACCGGCGTACAGGCGCAGTTGGAGGCCGCCGGCTACGGCGACGACGTCGAGGCCGGCGTCCTCGCCGCCGCCCGGCACTACGCCTGGTGGTCCGGGCACCCCTCCGTCACCCCCGAGCGGGTCTGCGCCGAGGCGGACGCCCTGCTCGCCGCCCTCGCCGCCCTCGTCCCGGTGACCGTGCCCCCCGAGGACGACGAGGACGAGGAGAGTCTCGTCCTCGAACTGGCCCGCACCGCCGGGCCGGCCTTCGCCGCCGGGCTGCACTGGAGCGCCTGGGAGCGTGCCCTGCGGCACGGCGCCGAGGCCGCGCAGCTCGCCGGAGTGGTGTCACAACAGGCCTATTTTCACCACGAGTTGGGCGTTCTCGCGCTGCTCGGCGGCCAACTGGACCGGGCCCGCGCGGAACTGGAGTCCTCCATCGGCCTGCGCGGCGCGCTCGCCGACAAGCGCGGCACCGTGGCCGGCCGCCGCGCCCTCGCCCTGGTCGCCGACCGCTCCGGCACGGTGGCCGCCCTCGACGTGTTCGCCGGCCTCGGCCCGGAGGCGGGGGAGGAGATACCGGACGCCCGTCACGAGGAGTCCGCGTCGCCGTCGGGTGGCGTCCCGGCGGCCTTCCCGGCGCTCCTGCCGCCGTCCGACACCTACACGTTCGCCTCTCCGCCGCCCCCGTCCGCGCACCGGGCGAAGGGCGGCGGGCTGCGCGGCTACGCCCGGCGCAACCTCGTCGCGGCCGGCGCGGGCGCGCTGCTCGCCGCAGTGCTCGGTACGGTCGTGACGCTGGGCGCCACCTCCAACAACGACGCCAACAACCCCTCCGACCGGGTCGGCGTCAACCCGTCCGCGAGCGAGGGCGGCGGCGGCGACAGTCTGGGCGCCGCCAAGCCGAAGAAGGGCAGCACCGCCGGTACCGGCACGGCCACCAGCCGGCCCACCGACCCGGGCCCCGACGGCACCTACGGCACGTCGGACGACCCGGCTCCGACGGCAAGCGGGGAGCCGTCGGACAGCCCGAGCGGGACCCGCTCGCCCAGCGGCGGCGCTTCGCCGAGTACCTCGCCTTCCCGGTCCCCCTCGTCCTCGGGCAGGCCCTCGCACACCCCGAGCCCGTCGCACTCGCCGAGCGGTTCACCGTCGCAGTCGGCCTCACCGTCCGACTCTCCGAGCCCGACCCCCTCGGCCACCCCGTCCACCACCGACACCGCCAGTGGCTCGGCGCCGACCAACACGCCGGTGCAGAGCAGCAGTTCGGCCACCGCTCCGGAGAGCGCCGGCACCGGCTCGCCGTCCGTCCTGGGCCCGGTGATCTGAACTCCCGCGCGGTGCCGCGCAGTCGAGAGGGCCGGGTCCGTCGGAACGGGCCCGGCCCTCGTCGTCGTAGAAGTGCGTGTGTGACCGTGCCGTGCGGGGCACGGGCTGCGGGTCAGAACAGGCGCAGCTTGTCGTCCTCGATGCCGCGCAGGGCGTTGTAGTCCAGGACCGTGCAGCCGATGCCGCGGTCGGTGGCGAGGACGCGGGCCTGGGGCTTGATCTCCTGGGCGGCGAAGACACCGCGGACCGGGGCGAGATGGGGGTCGCGGTTCAACAGCTCCAGATAGCGCGTGAGTTGCTCCACGCCGTCGATCTCGCCGCGCCGCTTGATCTCGACCGCGACGGTGCGGCCCTCGGCGTCCCGGCAGAGGATGTCGACCGGGCCGATCGCCGTCATGTACTCGCGGCGGATGAGCGTGTAGCCCTCGCCGAGCGTCTCGATGCGGTCCGCGAGCAGCTCCTGGAGGTGCGCTTCCACGCCGTCCTTGATCAGGCCGGGATCGACGCCGAGTTCGTGCGAGGAGTCGTGGAGAATTTCCTCCATCGTGATGATCAGCTTCTCGGCCGCCTTGTTGACGACGGTCCAGACGCCCTCGTCCGCGCCCGACCCCTCCTTCAGCGCGCAGGGGGGCGACATCCAGTTCAGGGGCTTGTAGGCCCGGTCGTCCGCGTGGATCGAGACGCTGCCGTCCGCCTTGACCAGAATGAGACGGGGGGCGGAGGGCAGGTGGGCGGTGAGCCGGCCCGCGTAGTCCACGGAACACCGGGCAATGACGAGACGCATGGTCGGCAACGCTACTCGACGGGCGTGGGTGCACGCGATTCGCCCTGGAAGAAGCACGTTCATTCTTGGCCGATAGTGGGCCTACCGAGTCTTCCGCATGTGCCCATTCTCCTGGTGCCGCCACCTTCCGCTGCATACCGTGTAAACGGGAGGTCGCGAGACGTGTACGCAGCGTGTCCGATGGTGCGGTCTCCCTCAACTGTCCGCCAGCCCCCGCTCGTTGGGGGTGCGAGAGGAGAACTCATGTCGCTCGACGTCTCACCGGCCCTACTGGAGAAGGCCGAGCGAGGCGAGGTCGACGAAGCCCAATTCGTCGACTGCGTCCGGACCTCCCTGCCCTACGCGTGGGAGATGATCAGCTCCCTGGTGGCCCAGCTGAAGGTCGACGGCGGTGCGTTCGCCGACAACCAGACGCCTCCGCCGGACGAGCAGGCACGCGGTCAGTTGCTGCGTGCGCTCGCGAGCGACGCGATACGAGGCGCGCTGCAACGGCACTTCGGTGTCCGGCTGGCCTTCCAGAACTGCCACCGGGTCGCGGTGTTCCCGCTGGATGCCTCGGTCGACGAGACGCTGGCCCGTTTCACCTCGGTGCGCAGTCAACTGCTGAACCAGTCCCCGGAGTTCAGGGACTGCTGAGGCGGTGAAGCAGTTCTGCTTGCCGCTCCGTACGCGGGAGGTGCGATTCGTACCGGGGCGGCAAGCTCCTGGGCCCGGCGGCCCGGGTCAGCGAAGCTGCGGGAGCACCTCGGCACCGAGCCGCCGTACGTTCTCCTCGGTCGCCGCGAGGTCGCCCGAACCCTCCACGAGCAGGGCGAAGCGGGTGACCCCGGTCCGCTCGGAGGTCGCCGCCAGCCGGTCCGCGCACAGCCGCGGGGTGCCCACCGGGTGCAGCCCGCAGAGCAGTTCGGTGTACGCCACCGGGTCCCGCATCCGCCGGGGGCGGCCGTCCACGGTCACATGGGCGTCGAGACCCTGTCTGAGCCAGCCCGGCATCGCCTTCACCAGCGTCTCCACCGCGTCGGCCCGCCGGTCGGCGAGCTGGCAGACCCCGGCCGACACATGGTCCACGCCGTCGATCTCCGCCGCGGACCGCCCGGCCGCCCGCGCGCACTGCCGCCACAGGGCGACCATCTCGGCCTTCTCCTCGTCCCCGGCGTGCATGCCGAGCAGCATCGGCAGCCCGCGCTCGGCCGCGAGGCGGACACTCCCCGGGGAGGTGCACGCGACGACGACCTCGGGCCCCGGCGCGTCCGACAGCGCCTCCGACGGCCGCGGTACGACGGCCACCTCGCGGAACGGGAAGCGGCCCCCCTCGCCCGCCACCGACGGCTCGCGCAGCCAGCGCAGCAGCAGATCGAGTGATTCCGGGAACCCCTTCTCGTACGCGGCCAGACCCGCGCCGAACACCTCCAGGTCCACCCAGGGGCCGCCGCGTCCCACGCCGAGGGAGAAGCGCCCGCCGCTCGTCACATGCAGCAGCGCGGCCTGCTCGCCGAGCGCGACCGGGTGCACGGTGGGCAGCACGCTGACCGCCGTACCGACCCGGAGGCGCCGGGTGCGGCCCAGCAGCAGCGCGGCGAGGGTGATCGCCGACGGGCAGGTCCCGTACGGCACGAAGTGGTGCTCGCCCAGCCAGACCGCGTCGAGACCGGCCTCCTCGGCGACCTCCGCCGAGCGGACCGCGCGGTGCAGCGCCTCCCCCTGGCCCTGCCCAGGGAACTGGGCGGCCAACACAAAACTTCCCACACGCATGGCATTTCCTGCTTCCTCGGCTCCGACGCGGAGCTCCCCCACAGGGCATAACCGTGCGACACGTGCCCAGGACACGGCCTGGCGGAGAGATTTGCGGATTGTCTGCAGAATGGTGGCTTCAGGGGGGACTTGGGGCGTTGGCGCCCTACGCGTACCCCTCTCCGCGCAACGTACGCTGGACGCGGCCCCCGCCCTCCGTACAGCCCCCGTGAGGTGTTCTGTGTCCCCGCGTCGCAACCGACCCAAGGACTCCGGCGCCTCCGGCCGGAGCGCCGAGGAGGACAGGTCGGGCCGTTACGGCGGCTGGCAGTCGACGGAGCACTGGCGGGGCGACGAATGGAACGTGCGCCACGTCGCCGGGGCCAGTGCGGCGGGCAAGACCTACCGGTGCCCGGGCTGCGACCAGCTCATCCCCTCCGCCGTACCGCATGTCGTGGCGTGGCCCGAGCACTCGGGCGTCGACGAGCGCCGGCACTGGCACAAGGCGTGCTGGAACGCGAAGGACCGCCGCACCACCCGGGTGCAGCGGTCCAGGAACGCGCCGAGGTTCTGACGCGGGCAACCGGGCCGGCCACGAGGCTCCCGGCCGCGCGGTTCAGACGTCCCGGCGCTCCAGCAGCGCGCACGCGCCGGCGAACGCCGCGGCCGTCACGCCGAGGATGATCCACAGCGGGTCCCAGCCGCTCGGGCCGGAGTCGGTCAGGGAGTTGGAGTAGAAGACGCTCAGCTGGTTGGGGATCGAGTACTCGAACAGCGCCTGGCGCACGCTCTCCAGCGACTGCGAGAACATGAACAGGGCGATGACCAGCGGGGCCAGCACCGCGCCGATCATGAGGGTGATCGCGCCCGCCGAGTGCCGGATGACCGAGCCGATGACCAGCGAGAGCAGACCGAGCAGCGCGATGTAGAGGGAGACGCCGACGGTCCCCTTCAGCCACTCGGTGCCTGACGGGTGGCGGGCACCGTTGCTCTGGAGCATCGAGACGTCCGCCAGCGCCACCAGCGTCACCGACACCAGCGTGCTGACGAAGGCGACGGCGAAGAACACGATCGCCTTCGCCGCGAGCACCCGCACCCGGGAGGGGCAGGCGGTCATCGTGGTCCGGATCATGCCGGTGCCGTACTCGGAGGCGGTGGTCAGCACACCGAGCGTGATGATGCACATGCTGCCGAGCAGCAGCCCGAAGAAGCCGAAGGACAGCGCGCTCTCGCCGGACAGTTCCGAGGAGGAGTCGCTGACCACCGCGGCGGCCAGCAGCCCGATGCCGAGCACGAGCACGACGAAGACACCGAGCGTCCACAGCGTCGAGCGCACCGACTTGATCTTCGTCCACTCGGAGGCGAGGGCGTGCCCGAGGTGGGTGCGCACGACCGGGATCGGTGAGGTGTAGCCGCCGTACGAAGGACCGGCCGTGGGCCGCCGGTCCGGCGCGGCCTGCGGCATCTGGGGCTGGGGCGTGCTCATCGGGAGTCCTCGGACTTGGTCGGGTCGGGGTCGGGGCTCGCGGCGGCGTCCGCCACCGGAGCGGGCGCCGGTGCCGCGGGCGCCGGGCCGGCCTTCGTGAGCGCCGGCGGGGGTGCCTGGACGGGCTGCGCGGGCGGCTGCGGTGACGGGGGCGCGTACGGGCCCGGCAGGGCCGCGCCGGGCACCACGGGAGCGCTGTACGGGTTCGGGCCGACCGCGCCCGGAGCGCCGTACGGGTTCGGCGCGCCGTAGGGGTTCGCCGCCTGGCCGCCCGGGGCGAACGGCTGGTCGCCCTGCTGGGGCGGCGGCGGGGCGTACCAGCCCGGCTGGCCCTGGCCCGGTACCGGCATCGGCGGCTGGGCGCCCGGCGGCAACGGCTGCATCAGACCGGCCTTCTGGTCGATCGTCGAGCGGTAGTCGACGGCGCCCTGCGTCATCCGCATGTACGCCTCCTCCAGCGAGGCCTGGTGCGGCGACAGCTCCCACAGCCGTACGTCCGTGTCGTGCGCGATGTCGCTGATCCGGGGCAGCGCCAGGCCCGTCACCCGCAGCGCGCCGTCCTGCTCGGGCAGCACGTGGCCGCCGGCCTCGGTCAGCGCGGACGAGAGCTTCTCGCGCAGCTGCGGCTCGGTCTCCGGCGTACGGACGCGGGCGAAGTCGGCGGAGTTGGCGGAGATGAAGTCCCGCACGCTCATGTCCGACAGCAGCTGTCCGCGCCCGATCACGATGAGGTGGTCGGCGGTCACCGCCATCTCACTCATCAGGTGCGAGGAGACGAAGACGGTACGGCCCTCCGCCGCGAGCGCCTTCATCAGGTTGCGCACCCACAGGATGCCCTCGGGGTCGAGCCCGTTGACCGGCTCGTCGAAGAGCAGGACCTGCGGGTCGCCGAGCAGCGCCGCCGCGATGCCGAGCCGCTGGCCCATGCCGAGCGAGAAGCCCTTGGACCGCTTGCGGGCCACGTCCTGGAGCCCGACCACGCCGAGGACCTCGTCGACCCGCCGCGCCGGGATGCCGGAGAGCTGGGCCAGGCTCAGCAGGTGGTTGCGGGCGTGCCGGCCCCCGTGCACGGCCTTCGCGTCGAGCAACGCGCCGACCTGACGCGGCGCGTTCGGCAGCTTGCGGTAGGGGAAGCCGCCGATCGTCACCTGCCCCGAGGTGGGGTTGTCCAGACCGAGGATCATCCTCATCGTCGTCGACTTGCCCGAGCCGTTGGGCCCGAGGAAGCCGGTGACGGCACCCGGCCGCACCTGGAAGGAGAGGTTGTACACAGCGGTCTTGTCGCCGTAGCGCTTCGTCAGGCCGACTGCCTCGATCATGCTGCGCACCCATCGCAAAATTCAGACAGCGGGGCACACGCCCCCGTAAGGGTTAGGAGGATATCGGGGCGCTGACGGTTCCGCTCAAGAGAAAGTAAAGTTACGCGTCCCGCCGCCTCAGCAGAACGTACCCGCCGATCACCGCCGCGGCCACCCACAGGGCCATGATCCCCAGTCCGCCCCAGGGGCCGTACGGGGTGGAGTCGTCGACCGGGGTGACCACCCGCATGATCTTGCTGCCGGCCTGGTCGGGCAGGTAGCGGCCGACCTTCTTGGTCGCCGGGACATTGCCCAGGATGTTGGAGATCAGGAAGAAGAACGGCATCAGGATGCCGAGCGAGAGCATCGGCGAGCGCAGCATCACCGCCACGCCCATCGAGAAGAGCGCGATGAGCATCATGTACAGGCCACCCCCGAAGACCGCGCGCAGCACGCCGGGGTCGCCGATCGACGCGCTGTGGGAGCCGAGCATGGCCTGCCCGAGGAAGAACGTGGCGAAGCTGGTGACCAGACCGACGACGAGCGCCAGCGCGGTCGCCACCGCGAGCTTGCCGGTGAGGAAGGTGGCGCGCTGCGGGACGGCCGCCCGCGAGGTACGGATCATGCCGGTGCTGTACTCGTTCGACACGACCAGCACCCCGAAGACGATCATCGCGAGCTGCCCGAGCCCCATCCCGGCGAAGCTGATGAACGTCGGGTCGAAGGAGAGCCGGTCCCTGTCGCTCATGGTGTCGAAGTCGCGCGCCGACAGCGCCGAGATCAGGATGCCGAGGGCGAGGGTGACCACCACGGCGAGGGAGAGCGTCCAGACCGTGGACGCGACGGAACGGATCTTCGTCCACTCGGAACGGATGACCTGGGTCGCCGCCATGCTCAGCCCTTCTTCCAGCCGTCGCCCCAGCCCCGCTCGGCCGGTGCCGGCGCGGAGTCGGGTGGACCGGGACGCTCGTCGCTGTGCGCGTGGTACTCGACCGACTCGGCGGTCAGCTGCATGAACGCCTCCTCCAGGGAGGCCTGTTGGGGGCTCAGCTCGTGCAGTACGAGGTGGTGCCGCGCGGCCAGTTCCCCGATGTCCTCCGACCGCGAACCGTCCACCTCCAGCGTGCCGTTGCCCGCCTCGACCACGGTGATCCCGGCCCGGTGCAGGACGTCGAGCAGCCGCTCGCGCTGCGGGGAGCGGAGGCGGACGTAGGAGCGCGAGTTCTGCCGGATGAAGTCGGCCATGGAGGTGTCGGCGAGCAGCCGGCCCTGTCCGATGACCACCAGGTGGTCGGCGGTCAGCGCCATCTCGCTCATCAGGTGCGAGGAGACGAAGACCGTACGGCCCTGCGCCGCGAGCGACTTCATCAGGTTGCGGATCCAGTGGATGCCCTCGGGGTCGAGCCCGTTGACCGGCTCGTCGAACATCAGGATCCGCGGATCGCCGAGCAGCGCGCCGGCGATGCCCAGCCGCTGGCCCATGCCGAGCGAGAAGCCCTTCGCCTTCTTGCGGGCGACCGCCGTGAGACCGACCGTGTCCAGCACCTCGTGCACCCGGCGCCTGGGGATGCCGTTGCTCTGCGCCAGGCACAGCAGGTGGTTGAAAGCGCTGCGCCCGCCGTGCACGGCCTTGGCGTCGAGCAGCGCGCCGATGTACTTCAGTGGGTCCTTGAGCCGGTCGTAGTGCCGGCCGTCGATCCTGACGTCACCGGCGGTCGGGTGGTCGAGGCCGAGCATCATCCGCATGGTGGTGGACTTCCCGGCGCCGTTGGGACCGAGGAAGCCCGTGACGATCCCCGGTCCGACGGCGAAGGTCAGGTCGTCGACCGCCACCTTCCCGCCGTACCGCTTGGTGAGTCCCTCCACCTCGATCATGCGGCCACGCTAAGCCTGGTCGCCGGGCGGTGCCACCGGGTCCGGGTGTCCCGCGGAAGGCGCCGCGGTGACGACGAAGGCCCGCAGCCCCCGGCAGGGGGCACGGGCCTTCGTCGTAGGGGACGGTTACCGGGACTGCTGGGCCGGAACGCCCCGCGTGATCGGCTCGTCCTCGACCGGCGAACTCGCGGCGGCCACCGCGGCTCCGGTGAGCGTGGCGAGCATCTCGCGCACATTCGTCAGCTGCGCGTTGATCGAGTCGCGGCGGTTGGTGAGGGCGGCCAGCTCGCGCTCGGACTCCGAACGGATCCGGTCGGCCTTCGCGTTCGCGTCGGCCACGATGTCCTCGGCCTGACGCTGGGCGGTCTCCACCGTCTGGCGGGCGCGGCGCTCCGCGTCCGTGCGCAGCTTCTCGGCCTCCAGGCGGAGCTGCTCCGCGCGGTGCTCGATCTCCGCGAGACGCTTCTCGGCCTTCTGCTGACGCGACGCAAGGTCGCGCTCGGACTGCTCGCGGCGCTTGGCGAGGTTCGTCTCGAAGTCGGCGGCGGCCTGCGCGGCCTTGGCACGGGTCTCCTCGAAGAGGGCGTCCGCCTCCTCACGCTTCGACTGCGCGTCCTTCTGCGCGTCCTGGCGCAGCTGCGAGGCGTCGCTCTTGGCCTTCTCGACGATCCGGACACCCTCGTCCTCCGCCTTGGCCTTGCGGTCCGAAGCGAACGACTCCGCGTCGTTACGCACCTGCTGGGCGGCCGACTCGGCGAGCTCGCGGTGCTGCTCGGACGCGCGGCGGGCCTCCTCGCGCAGGTCCTTGGCCTCCTCCTCGGCGAGGCGGAGGATCTTCTCGACACGCGCGCCGAGTCCGGCGTACGACGGCTCGGCGTCGCTTACCTGGGCCTGGGCGTTCTGCGTTTCGAGGTGGAGCTCCTCGATGCGCTTTTCAAGAGCGGTGATGCGGGCCAGAGCGCTGTCACGGTCGGAGACGAGCTTCGAGATGCGTTCGTCCACCTGAGCGCGGTCGTACCCACGCCGCACAAGCTCGAAGCCGTAGGGGGAAGTGTCGCTCATGGGGTTCCTGTCGAATGAGACCGGTGAGGTGATAGGGGGAATCCTAGGGGCCGAAGCGGTGTGTCATCGAGCGGATACGTGTTTGATCTGGAGAATCACACCCCTTTTGAGTGGCTGACCGTCGGAGAGCTTGCCAGGGACCGGGTCAAAGGCCCCAGAAGCCAACGAAGTTCGCCGACACCCCTTACCCCTCCGGCGACTTGCCACCCGATCGGGGGGCTCCCACGGCGGCGGCCGTCTTGACCCCGCCGTCCTTGCCCGCCGTCGGGGCCTCGAACGACTCCAAGGCCTCCAGGACGTCCTGGACACGGGAGATCTCGGCGTTGATGTCCTCGCGCCGGCGCACCAGTACCTCGAGTTCGCGCCTGCCCTCTTCGACCGTGTGCCGTGCCTCGCGGATCGCCTCGGCCTTCAGCTCCTCGGCCTCCCGGATCAGCGAGGCCTTCTTCTGCTCGGCCTCCTTGAGCAGCCCCTCGGCCTTCTTCACCGCGGCGATCCGCACCTTGCCCGCCTCGGAGTTGGCCTCCGACACCAGATCCTTCGCCTTCGCCTGGGCCTTGCCGAGCTGCTCCTCGGCGGCCCGGATGAGCGCGTCACAGCGGTCGCCGGTCGACTTCATCGTCTCGGTGGACTCACGGCGGGCCCGCTCGTGGAGCTCCTCGATCTCGCTGGTGATGCGGTCGCGCAGCTCCTCGGCCCGCTCCCTGATCGCGGTGGCGTCCCGGCGCGCGCCGACGAGCAGCTCGTCGGCGTCCGTACGGGCCTTCTCCACACGGGAGTTGCCCTCGACCGTCGACTGCGACACCAGCCGGTCGGCCTCGCGGCGGGCCGCCCCGACCATGGAGTCGGCCCTCGACTCGGCGTCCGCGGTGGTCTGTTGGGCCTGCTGCTGGGCTTCGGCCAGCAGCTTGTCCGCCTCGGCGGCGGTCTCCGTGATGAGCGTGTCGACCTGCTCGGCCGCCTCCGAACGCCGCTTGTTGGCCTCCTTGCGGGCCTCGTCCAGTGTCCGCTCGGCCTCCTCGCGCGCGGCCGTGGTGACCCGCTCGGCCTCCGCCGCCGCCTCGGCCCGCAGTCGCGCGGACTCGCCGCGGCTGCGCTCCGCGTGCTGCTGCGCGGAGCCGACCGTCTCGGCGGCCTCGGCGCGCAGCCGCTCCGCGTCGCCGGTCGCGTCGGCGATGAGGCGCTCGGCCTTGGCGATCGCCTCGGTCCGCACCCGCTCGGCCTCCGCGGCCGTCTCCCGCTGGAGCCGCTCCGCCTCGGACGCCGCCTCGGTGATGAGGGTGTCCGCCTGGGTGGCCGCGTCGGAGCGGATCCGGTTGGCGTCCTCGCGGGCGTCGGCCCGGGCACGGGAGGCGTCCTGGTCGGCCTGCGCGATCGTGTCCGACGCTTCCGTACGCGCCCGCTGGGCATGCTCGGACGCCTCCGAACGCATCCGCTCGGACTCGGCGATCGCCTCCGAAACGGTGCGCTCCGCAAGGGCCTTGGCGGCGTCCGTCTCCTCGCTCGCCATCCGCCGGACGCGGTTGGCGTCCTCGGTGGCCCGCTCCCGCTCGCTGTAGGCGTCGGCGCGGACCCGGTCCGCCTCCTCCTGCGCCTCGCGCCGGGTACGGTCCGCCGCGTGCTCGGCCGCGCTGCGCAGCCCCTGGATCTCGTCCTGGGCCTGCTCGTGCAGCCCGGCGACGGAGTCCCGCACCTGCTGGGCGTGGAGCTCGGCGCCCGACACCATCTCGGTGGCGCGCCGGTCGGCCTCCTCCACCAGCCGGACGGCCTCGGCCTGCGCCTCCTCCACCCGGTTGCGCGCGGACGCCAGCAGCTCCTCGCTCTGCTCGCGGGCCCGCTCCCGCTCCTGGCCGGCCTCCTGGCGGGCGTCGCCGAGCAGTTCCTCGGCCTCACGGCGTCGCCGTACGGCCTCCTCCTGGGCGGCGGCCAGCGTCTCCGACGCCTCCGCCGCGAGCCGCTCGGCGGCGGCCTGCGCCTCGGCGCGGACCCGGTCGGCGGTGTCCTGCGCCTCGTTCTTCAGCCGCTCGGCCTCGGCGGCGGCCTCCGACCGCAGTCGTACGGCGATGGTCTCGCCCTCCGCGCGGGAGGCGGACGCGTCGGCCGCCGCCTCGTCGCGCAGCCGCAGGGCCTCGGCCTCGGCCTGCGCCTGGAGCGTGCGGATCCGCTCGGCGGCCTCGGCGCGCAGCCGCTCGGCCTCGTCGGACGCCTCGCGGCGGATCCGGGAGGCCTCCTCCCGGGCGTCGGTCAGGGCCTGTTCGGCGGTGGCGATCCGCTGCTCGGCCTCCGTGTGCAGCCGCGTCAGCTCCTCGGCGGCCTCCACGCGGCGTGCCTCTATGGCCCGCTCGGTCTCCTCGCGCAGGTCGCGCGCGGCACGCTCGGCCTCCTCGCGGATGCCGTCGGACTGCTCGACGGCCTCCGCGCGCTGCCGCTCGGCCTCCTTGCGGGTGCGGTCGAGCGTCTCCTCGGCCTGCCGGCGCAGCGCCGTCGCGCGCTCGATCGCCTCCGTACGGACCTTCTCGCTGTCCGTCGTGGCGGCCTGGCGCAGCTCGTCCGCGTCGGCGCGGGCCTTCGACAGCAGCTCCTCGGCGGTCTTGGCCGCCTCCTCGATCTGCTGGACGGCCTCGCGCCGCGCCTCGGCGCGGATCCGCTCGCCCTCGGCGACCGCGTCGGCGCGCAGCTGCTCGGCGTCGCCGCGCAGCCGGCGCGCCTCCTCCTGGAGCTCGACCGTCTTGGCCCGGTAGTCCTTGGTGTCGTCCTTCGCCGCGCCCTTGAGCTGCTCGGCGATGTCGTGCGCCTCGGCGCGCAGCCGGTCGGCCTCGGCCTCCGCCTCGGAGCGGATCCGTTCGGCCTCCTCGGCCGCCGCCTTGGTGGTGTTCTTGGCCTCCTGGGAGGCCCGGTCGAGGACCTCCTCGGCGGTCTTGGCGGCCTTGCCGAGCTGGGAGGCGGTCTCCTCGGCGGTGAGCGTCCGGGCCCGCTCGTCGGCCTCGGCGATGATCTTCTCGGCCTCGGCGCGGGCGTCGGCGACGGCCTGTTCGGCTTCCGCCTTGGTGACCTCGGCCTCCTTGGTCGCCTCGCTGACCAGCCGGGCGACCTGCTCCTTGGCCGTACGGGTGCGCTGCTCGTTGGCGGACTCGGCGCCGGAGAGCGCCTTGGCGGCGGCCTCCTTCGCCTCGGCGACCAGCTTCTCGGCCTCGGCGCGCGCCTCGCGCAGCGAGGTCTCGGCCTCCGCCATGCGCTGCTCGGCGGTCCGGCTCAGCTCGGTGGCCTGCCGGCGGGCGGCGTCCGACTCGTTCACCGTGGAGCTGCGCAGCTGCTCGGCGTGGTCGGTGGCCTCCTGGGCCTGGGTGGAGGCGGCGTTCAGCAGTCGCTCGGCGTCCGAGCGGGCGCGGCGCAGCAGCTGTTCGGCCTCGGCGCGGGCCGCCTCGGCGTCGCTCTGGAGGCGCTGGCGGGCCTCGGTGGCGATCCGCTCGGCCTCGGCCCGGGCGGCGGCGAGCGCCTGCTCGGCCTCGGCCCGGGACTCCTCCACCAGCCGGCGGGCCTGTGACTCGGAGCGGGCGCGCAGCTGTTCGGCCCAGGCCACGTTCTCGTTGACGTGCGACTCGACGGTCTGCCGGCGTTCGGCCAGCTCCTGGTCGAGCTGCTGGCGCCGGGTCACGGCCTCCGTGTGCAGCTCCGCCTGGAGGCGCGCGGCCTGTTCGGCGTGCTCCTGGAGGATGCGCTGGGTCTGCGCGCGGACCTGGCTCAGCTCCCGCTCGGCGTCCTGGCGCAACTGGTCGGCCTGCATCTGCGCGTTGCGCAGCATCTGTTCGGCCTGGTAGCCGATGTCGCCGCCGTCGTAGGCCGGTCGGGACATGAGGGTGCGGCGCGCCTCGTGCAGCTTGGCGCGCAGCACCTCGACCTGGTAGCCGAGGTCCTCGGCGTGCTGAATCGCCTTTTCCCGCTCGGTCTTCAGCCGCTCCATCTCGGCCTCGAACCGAGAGAGGTGGTCGACGTCAGCCGCCGGCTCTCGCTCCTGGCGTTCGTAGCCCCGCACTGCGCGGTCCCATCCGTCCCCTGGTCGCGGTGGTCTCCAACGAGCCCCGTCCGTTCGCGGACCGGGCCCCCGGGGAATGGTGTCAGATCTACGGCGGAGCATGGGCTGCTGCCCCGACGCTCGCCCCCCGAAACCCGGACCCCGGCGTGGTCCCGCTCACAGAGCAGGACCCGGCCGCCCCGGACTTCGGGAGCGACCGCCCCCAACCCTACCGGCCCATATGTACGAGGGTCAGTGCTCAGGTGACTCAACAGGCGCCGAAGTGACCAGTTCTGTCAGTACGCCATGGCAATCCTTTGGATGCAGGAACGTGATCCGGGACCCCATGGAGCCGCGTCGGGGCTGCTCGTAGAGAACGCGTACGCCCTTGTCGCGGATGGCGGCGGACTCCTCGTCCACGTCCGCCGTGCCGAAGGCGATGTGGTGGACGCCCTCCCCGTTCTTCGCCAGCCACTTGCCCACCGCGGAATCCTCGCGGGTGGGTTCCAGCAGCTGGAGGTAGGAGGCGCCGCCGTCGTCCGTGTTGTTGATCTTCAACATGGCCTCGCGCACGCCCTGTTCCTCGTTGACCTCGGAGTGGAACACCTCGAAGCCGTACGTGGCCCGGTAGAACTCGACGGTCGCGTCGAGGTCGTGACAGGCGATCCCGATGTGGTCGATTCGCGTCAGCATGTATGTAGTGCACTGCTCCCGAGGTGGTTACGCAACGTGCGCGCGATCACACCGACGGCCCGGTGACGGGGTGGTCTACCGCTCAGTACATTTCGAGTAAACCCTCGTTCACTCCTCGGCTGAACAGCCGGAAGGGGATCGCACCTCATGACTGGAACGAACAGCACGACCTCCGTGATCGTCGCGGGTGCCCGCACCCCGATGGGGCGGTTGCTAGGGTCCCTCAAGTCATTCTCAGGGGCCGACCTCGGCGGTTTCGCGATCAAGGCCGCCCTCGACCGTGCGGGCATCGGCGGCGACCAGGTGCAGTACGTGATCATGGGCCAGGTGCTCCAGGCCGGGACAGGGCAGATCCCGGCACGCCAGGCCGCGGTCAAGGCCGGGATCCCGATGAGCGTCCCGGCGCTGACCATCAACAAGGTGTGTCTGTCGGGACTCGACGCCATCGCGCTCGCCGACCAACTGATCCGCGCCGGTGAGTTCGACGTGGTCGTCGCCGGTGGCCAGGAGTCCATGACCAACGCGCCCCACCTGCTGCCGAAGTCCCGGGAGGGCTTCAAGTACGGGGCGGTGGAGATGCTCGACGCGATGGCGTACGACGGGCTGACCGACTCCTTCGAGAACATCGCGATGGGGGAGTCCACCGAGCGGCACAACACGCGCCTGGGCATCGGGCGCCCCGAGCAGGACGAGATCGCCGCCCTCTCCCACCAGCGGGCCGCGGCGGCCCAGAAGAACGGCGTCTTCGAGGCCGAGATCACCCCGGTGGAGATCCCGCAGCGCAAGGGCGAGACGGTCGTCTTCAGCAAGGACGAGGGCATCCGTGCGGAGACCACGGCCGAGTCGCTGGGCAGGCTGCGCCCGGCCTTCACCAAGGACGGCACGATCACCGCGGGCTCCTCCTCGCAGATCTCCGACGGCGCCGCCGCCGTGGTGGTGATGAGCAAGGCCAAGGCGCAGGAGCTGGGCCTGGAGTGGCTCGCCGAGATCGGCGCCCACGGCAATGTGGCGGGTCCGGACAACTCCCTCCAGTCGCAGCCGTCCAACGCGATCCTGCACGCCCTGAAGAAGGAGGGCCTGGACATCGGCGACCTGGACCTCGTCGAGATCAACGAGGCGTTCGCCGCCGTCGCCGTGCAGTCGATGAAGGACCTCGGCGTCTCCACGGAGAAGGTGAACGTCAACGGCGGGGCCATCGCCCTGGGTCACCCGATCGGCATGTCGGGCGCCCGTCTCGTGCTGCATCTGGCGCTGGAGCTCAAGCGGCGCGGCGGCGGGGTCGGCGCGGCGGCGCTGTGCGGTGGCGGCGGCCAGGGTGACGCGCTGATCGTGCGGGTACCCAAGGCCTGAGCCGGAGCGGATACGGCCGTGCCCGGTCGTCACCCGGTCATGTGCGGTCGTAGCCGGTCATGACCGGTCACGATCGGTCGCACCCCGGACGTACGTCGTGAGGAGTGGAGCTGTGATGCAGGACGTCGCCTCGCTGGTGGCCCAGGCCAGGGAAGGCCGGCCGCGGGCCGTGGCCCGGCTGATCTCCCTGGTGGAGGGGGCGTCCCCGCAGCTGCGGGAGGTCATGGCGGCGCTCGCCCCGCTGACCGGCGGGGCCTATGTCGTCGGCCTCACCGGCTCGCCCGGAGTCGGCAAGTCGACTTCCACGTCGGCGCTGGTCACGGCGTACCGCAGGCAGGGCAGGCGGGTCGGCGTCCTGGCCGTCGACCCTTCCTCACCGTTCTCCGGCGGCGCCCTGCTCGGCGACCGGGTACGGATGTCGGAGCACTCCTCCGACCCGGGCGTCTACATCCGGTCCATGGCCACCCGGGGCCACCTCGGCGGCCTCGCCTGGTCCGCCCCGCAGGCGATCCGGGTGCTCGACGCCGCCGGCTGCGAGGTGATCCTCGTGGAGACGGTCGGCGTCGGACAGTCGGAGGTCGAGATCGCCTCGCAGGCCGACACCAGCGTGGTGCTGCTCGCCCCCGGGATGGGCGACGGCATCCAGGCGGCGAAGGCCGGAATCCTGGAGATCGGCGACGTGTACGTCGTCAACAAGGCCGACCGGGACGGCGCCGACGCGACCGCGCGCGAGCTGAACCACATGCTCGCCCTCGGCGAGTCACGCGGACCCGGCGACTGGCGGCCGCCGATCGTCAAGACGGTCGCCGCCCGCGCCGAGGGCATCGACGAGCTGGTGGAGGCGCTGGAGAAGCACCGGGCGTGGATGGAGGAGCGGGGCGTCCTCGCCGAGCGCCGCCGCTCACGCGCCGCGCGCGAGGTGGAGACCATCGCCGTCACCGCCCTGCGGGAGCGCATCGGCGACCTGCACGGCGACCGCCGGCTCAGCGCGCTGGCCGAACGGATCGTCTCCGGCGACCTCGACCCGTACCGGGCGGCGGACGAACTGGTGGCGGCGGTGACGGAGAGCTGACCGACGGCGGCGCGGCGCCGCCGAC
Organism: Streptomyces sp. NPDC005423; assembly: GCF_040606415.1. Taxonomy (NCBI): domain Bacteria; kingdom Bacillati; phylum Actinomycetota; class Actinomycetes; order Kitasatosporales; family Streptomycetaceae; genus Streptomyces; species Streptomyces sp. NPDC005423. Next base: position 167,642 of record NZ_JBEXET010000007.1, read on the forward strand.
TGGTCACAGCACTAGGCTGACCCGGATGTTCCTCCTTCTGGCGTAGGGCACGGCCCCGCCCGCGACCGCCCACAGCGGCCGTCGCGGCGCGCCGGTGTCCCCGCCTCCCGCCTCCCGCCGAGGAACTCCTTCATGTCAGCGCCCTCTCCGGCGTGCCCTCCGCACGCCCCGCGGCCCTCGTACGCCGCCGTCCTGCGCGTCCCGCACGCGCGCCGCACCTTCGCCGCCGCACTCACAGGCCGGCTCTCCTACGGCACGGTCTCCCCGGCCGTGCTGCTCACGGTGGCGCGCGCCACCGGGTCCTACGCCGTCGCCGGCACCGTCATGGCCCTGTTCGGCGCCGCCACCGTCCTGCTGCTGCCCCTGCGGGCCGCCCTGGTCGACCGGTACGGTCCGCGCCGGACCCTGCTGCCCATGGCCACCCTCTACGGCGTTCTGCTGTGCCTCCTCGCGGCGGTGGCCGGGCGGCCCGGGGCCCCGGTGGTGGTACTCGGCGCGGTGGCCGCGCTCACCGGGGCGTGCGCGCCTCCACTGGGCTCCGCCATGCGCTCCGTATGGGCCCAACTCGTCCCCGACCGCGACCTGTTGCGGCGCGCGTACAGCCTCGACGGGGTGGCGGAGGAACTCCTGTACGTCATCGGCCCGTTGGCGGTCGGCGCGGTGCTGATCACGGCGGGGACGTGCGCCTTCGTCACCTCAACGCCGTTGGCCGGAGCGCACGTTGTCGCCGGGGGACGGGCGACCGCAGGGGCCGGGGCGCGCCGCGGGTTGCGGGTGCCGGTCGCCGTGGCCGCCGTCACCGGCTTCGCGCTGGGCGCCGTTTCGCTGCTGGTGACGGCGTTCGCCGCGCAGCGCGGTCACGGCGACGGGGCGGTGCCCTACGTGCTCGCCGCCCTCTCGGTGGGCAGCGCGGTGGGCGGTCTGCTGAACGGCGCGCTGAACTGGCGTACGCCCGCGCGGAACCGTCTCTCGCTGTCGGCGCTGGGCCTCGGGGCGAGCCTGGCCGCGGCCGGGCTCGCCCAGGGCCTGTGGACGCTCACCGCGGCGCTGGCGGGCACCGGCCTCTTCGTGGCGCCGGCCCTGACGACGGCGTACCTCGTCGCGGACGAGGCGGCGGCGCCGGGCGCGCGGACCCGGGCGGGCGCGTGGGTCAACATGGCCGTGAACGCGGGCAGTTCGACCGGCGCGCTGACGGCCGGGCTGCTGGTCGGGCGGCTGCCGCCGGGCCTGTGCTTCGCGCTCTCGGGGGCGGTCGCGGCCGCCACCGGAGTGGCCTCGACGATCCGGTGCCGGCCCGCGCGCGGGCGGCGGGAGCCCGACCCCCAGCGGCCGGAGCCCGACCCCCAGCGGCGGGAGCCCGACCCTCAGCGGCCGGAGCCGGGCCACCCCCAGCTGCCGGAAACCGGCTCCCCGCTGCCGGGGCCGGGCCACAACTCCGCCCGCCGTCCGGCCCGTTGAGGCCGCCCGGGGCTACGGGCGGCCCCGCTGCCCGCGCAGGTGCTCCGAGATCGGCTTGAGCGCCTTGTCCAGTTCGGCGAGGGCCTCGGGAGAGACCAGGTCGATGAAGTGGCGGCGGACGGAGGCCACATGGTGCGGGGCGACCTTCCGCATCGTCTCCAGCCCGTGGTCGGTGAGGACCGCGTACAGGCCCCGGCGGTCGGACTCGCAGTTCTCGCGGCGCACCAGGTCGGCGTTCTCCATGCGGGTGACCTGGTGCGAGAGGCGGCTCTTGGACTGGAGGGTGGCCGCCGCGAGGTCGCTCATCCGCATCCGTACGTCCTCCGACTCGGAGAGGTTCACCAGGATCTCGTAGTCGTTCATCGTCAGGCCGAACGGCTGCAGGTCCTTCTCCAGCTGGTATGTCAGCAGCCTGTTGACCTCCAGGTGGGTGCGCCAGGCACACTGCTCCGCGTCGGTCAGCCAGCGCGTGGCCGTATCGGTCTCCATGAATCAAGTCTACCTAAAATGTTGAAAGGCGAACTAGTGAGGGTGGCGTGACGGCGCGCACATGTTCGACGTCACACTCCGCAGACTACCGCTCACAGCCCGAAGCGACGTTGGAGGTCTCCCAGCTGTCCGGGAAGGCGCGGTGCGCCCGGAGGCTGTGCGGGGGCTGTGGGCGCGCCGCCGCCACCGGGTACCCCGGGCTCGTGCGGAACCACCCCGGTGGCCTGCTCGGCCATGAGCGCCTCGGAGGACTGGAGCAGCACCGTGCCGGCCCCCACGAACTCGAACTGGTGCTCCTCGCCGGACGCCCCGCCCAGGCCCGTCATCGCACGTAGACCGCCCAGCAGGCCGGTGAGGTACCCGTGGTCGTAGTGGTGGCAGGGGGAGGGGCAGTCGGCCCACCCCACCAGCGCCTGGGGGTCCACCCGGATCGGCGGTTCCATGAACACCACCGGGCCGTTGGAGGCGGCCACGAACTTGCCCGTGCCGATCAGGGTCAGGAAGCCCGGAACGATGGACTGCTTGAGCGAGAGACTTGGCTGAAAAGCAAGAAGGTTGCCCGAGCGAATGGTCAGGTTGCCCTCGTCCAGATCGTACGAATTCACGTCGAAGGCCCGGTCGGCGAGGAGCATCTTGCCCGAGCCCTCCGCCACCACCCAGTCGCTCGCGTGCAGTGGCGAATGGAACGAGGTGCGGACCAGCCGGTCGAGCCGGCCGTGGCCGATGCCGTTGAACTCCATCGAGCCGTAGTAGGCGATCATCTTCCCCTTCTGCAGGAACCACTGGCTCCCCTTGAGCTCCACGCAGAAGGTGTACTTGTTCACGTTGTCGTCGACCGGAAGCGTCATCGGGTCGTGGACCGTGGGCCCGCCCGGGGCCGGGTACGCGCTCACAGTTTCTCCTCCGAGGCCTGGACGTAGACCGCGCCGGTGCCGCTCAGCTCCAGCTGGAACGCCTCGCCGGAGCCGCGGCCCACCATCTCGCGCCAGCCGAGCGCGGCCGACAGTTTGTTGCGTACGTCGCCGTGGTGGGCGACGTAGGCCTGCGGGTCGACGTGGACCGGGCGCTGGGGGGTGATCGGGACCTCGAAGACACCGCCGTGCGCCATCACGGCGACCGAGCCGTGGCCCTTGAGGGTGGTCGTGAACAGCCCCTGGCCGGTGACCTGGCCGCGCACCATGCCCATCACCCCGCCCTGGGAGCCCATGAACATCGTGCCCTGCTGGAGGGTGCCCTCGAAGGCGAGGAGCCGGTCCGCCTCCACGTACAGGGTGTCGCCGGTGAGGTTGATGATCTGGATGTGGTGGCCGCCGTGGCCGAACAGGACGGTGCCGCTGCCCTCGACGGACATCAGCGGGGTGGCCTCGTTCGCCACCCGGCGGCCGATCATCGACATGACACCGCCCTGGCCGCCCTGCATGTTGGGGGTGAAGGAGACGTCGCCCCGGTAGGCGAGCATCGCGCCGCGCTGGCTGAACACCCGGCCGCCGGGCGCGAGGGTCGCCTGGATCATCTTGGAGTTGATCTCGGTGAACGGCATGTCAGAGGTCCCCCGCGATCGTGTTGCGCTCACTGGGCTGGACGTAGACGAGTCCCTCGCCCTCGAAGCGGATCTGGAAGGCCTCGCCGCCGCCCTCGCCGAGGAGGGTGCGGAAGCTCACGCCGGACTGGAAGGACTGTCTGAGGTCGCCCTGGTGGGCGACGTAGGCGCCCGGGTCGACGGTGAGCGGGTACTGCCGGCTCACCCGCAGGACCACGGCCGGCCCGTCCGACATGATCGCCGCCTGGCCGCGGCCCTCCACGGTGGTGGTGAACAGCCCGTTGCCCTGCGAGGCGCCGCGCAGACCGGTGAACGTCGTGCCGGTACGCAGCCCCGCGTCGGTCACCAGCAGGTTGGTCGACTCCACGTAGAGCTTCTCGCCCTGGAGACTCACGAGGTTGATCTCCGACGCGCGGTCCGCGAACCAGCAGGTCCCCTCACCCTTCACCTCCATCACCGTCATCTGCTCGCCGGTGATCCGCCGGGTCACCATCCCGCGCAGGCCCTCACCGCCGCCGCTCAGTTTCTTGAACGCCATCCGTCCGTCGTACGCGACCATCGACCCGTTCTTCGCCTTCACGGCGTCCCCGGTCATGTCGACGGCCAGCACCTTGCTGCCTTGAAGTCGGAACATCGCCACGGTGCGAAGGTAGCCGCAGGCGCGCCGCGCCGACAGGGCCCCCGGTCACGGGCGGTCCGGCCGTTTGCCACAATGGACGCACGTTTGTGCGTGCGTTCACAAAGTGTGGACGTCTCTCCCACCGAAGGTGACCTGTGGACCTCAAGACCGCCAGCGCCCTCCGCCGCCTCCGTCTGGTCTCGGCTCCCGAGGCCGTGTCCTTCCTCCTCCTGCTCCTCTGCTCGGTGCTCAAGCGGACCACGGACTTCAACGCGGTCCCCGTGATGGGCATGGTCCACGGCGTCCTCTTCATCCTCTACGTGCTCTTCTGGGCCGACGCCTGGAACCGCGCCAGGTGGGGCGGGCGGACGGCGGCGCTCTACTTCGTCCTCTCGGTGCTGCCCACCGGCGGCTTCTTCGCCGAGCGCCGGCTCAGGCGCGAGGCCGAGGACGCGGTCATCGCCTCCCGTGCCCGCAAGGAAGGGGTCGTGAACGCATGATCGTCGCCTTCTCCGTGACGCCGCTGGGCGTCGGCGAGGACGTGGGGGAGTACGTGGCCGAGGCCGTGCGGGTGGTCCGCGCCTCCGGACTGCCGCACCGCACCGACGCCATGTTCACCTCCGTCGAAGGCGAGTGGGACGAGGTCATGGACGTCGTCCGGCGCGCCGTCGCCGCCGTCGAGGAGCGCGCCCCACGGGTGTCGCTGGTCCTCAAGGCGGACATCCGCCCCGGTGTCACCGACGGTCTCACCGCCAAGGTGGAGACGGTCGAGCGGCACCTGGCGCGGTAGCGCGCGCGGCCCCACGGCCGACCGCCCCGGCCCGCGACGGGCCGGGGCCCTCCCGTCCTCCCACCGGCCCAACTCCCCACCCGCCTGGACGCACTCCGTCGCACTCGGTTCGACACGCCCCCGAATGTCACCTTGTGTGGGGTCATCGGCTTGTCGCCGATCACTCCTCACATCCACGGAGGGCGCTGTGCGGCCGGAGGGCTACGACTACGACACCTACAGCCGACTGGCCGGACCGCTCACGGAGCCGCCCGGCGCGGCCTACGAGGTGCGGTACAACTCGCTCCTGTCGCGCGAGCCCCACCGAATACGCGCCATCCTCCTCATGACCTGCGCCCCCGTGCTGACGGCGGCCCTGCTCGTCTATCTCGTCTGGCCCACCCACTGGGTGGAGCGCGAGGGCGGTGAGCGGTGGCTGGTCGGCCTCGACGTGGCGATGCTGCTGGCGATCGGGCTCATCGAACTGTTCATGGTCGTCAACGTCGCCTCCGTCGCCCACGCGACGATGGTCGCCCGCGACCCGGTCCCGGTCGTCCCGCAGCCCGGCACCCGCGTCGCCTTCCTCACCACGTACGTCCCCGGCAAGGAGCCCCTCTCCATGGTCCGCGCCACCCTCGAAGGCGCCACAAGGATCACCCACACCGGGCCCCTCGACGTCTGGCTCCTCGACGAGGGCGACGACGAACAGGCCAGGGCCCTCTGCGCCGAACTGGGAGTACGGCACTTCACCCGCCACGGAGTACCCGAGTGGAACCGGCCCAAGGGTGTGCACAAGGCCCGCACCAAGCACGGCAACTACAACGCCTGGATCGCGCAGCACGGCGGCGGCTACGACTTCTTCGCCTCCGTCGACACCGACCACGTCCCGCTCCCCAACTTCCTTGAGCGGATGATGGGTTACTTCAGGGACCCGGACGTCGCCTTCGTCGTGGGGCCGCAGGTGTACGGCAACTACCACAACCCCGTGACCAAGGCCGCGGAGTCCCAGCAGTTCCTCTTCCACGCCCTGATCCAGCGCGCCGGCAACCGCTACCGGGCGCCCATGTTCGTCGGCACCAACAACGTCGTACGGATCACCGCCCTGCGCCAGATCGGCGGACTCTACGACTCCATCACCGAGGACATGGCCACCGGCTTCGAGCTCCACCGGCACCGCAATCCGGCCAGCGGCAGGCACTGGCGGTCCGTCTACACCCCCGACGTGCTCGCCGTGGGGGAGGGGCCGGCCTCCTGGACGGACTTCTTCACCCAGCAGCTGCGGTGGTCGCGGGGGACGTACGAGACGCTCATCAAGCAGTACTGGAAGGCACCCTTCACGATGCCCCCGGGCCGGCTGTTCTCGTACACGATGATGCTCGTCTACTACCCGATGACGGCCGTCAACTGGCTGCTGGGCATCCTGAGTTGCTTTCTCTTCCTCTGGTTCGGGGCCTCCGGGACGCAGGTCGCCGCCTCGGTCTGGCTGATGCTCTACAGCGACGCGGCGGCCCTCCAGATCGGGCTCTACCTCTGGAACCGGCGGCACAACGTCTCCCCGCACGAACCGGAGGGCTCCGGCGGTCTCGCGGGCATGGGGATGTCGGCGCTGTCGGCGCCCATCTACCTGAAGTCGTTCGGCGAGGCCCTCATCCGCCGCCCGAGCCGGTTCGTCGTCACCCCCAAGGGCGGGGACGCCAGCCCCGACCGGCTGATGACGTTCCGGATCCACCTCTGCTGGGCGGCCCTGCTCGCCGTCTCCCTGGCGGCCTCCGCGGTCCTGGACCACACCCACGCGGCGATGCGCACCTGGGCGGTCCTGGCGATGGCCGTCTCCCTGGCGCCGCCCGCGGTCTGGGCCGGCTCGCTGCTGAGGGAGCGCGTGGCGCGGCGGTCGCCGCACACCGTCACGCGGCCGGTCGAGACGGCCGGCCCCGCGCTCGCCACCACCGGGGCCGGCGCACCGGTCTCCAGCACCACGACAGGGGGCAACTAGGTCATGGCCTACCAGCCATCCCAGAAGACCAGGAAGACCGTCCTGGGCATCGGCGGCATCGCGGTCCTGGCCGGCCTCAACGCCCCGGCCGCCGTGGACTTCGTGAGCGAGCAGTACCACGCGTACAAGATCGCCCAGCCCGGGTACCGGGCCAAGTACGGCTCCTGGCACCAGATCGACATTCCCGCGCGGTACCGCACCAACGCCATCCACGCCTCGCTCCTGCACACCGGCAAGGTGCTGATCGTGGCCGGCTCGGGCAACGAGCAGCGGAAGTTCGACGCCGGGTCCTTCGACACCGTCCTGTGGGACCCCAAGGCCAACACCTTCAAGAAGATCCGGACCCCGGTGGACTTCTTCTGCGGCGGCCACAGCCAACTCCCCGGCGGCAACCTGCTGGTGGCCGGCGGTACCGCCCGCTACGAACTGCTCGACGGCGAGGTCAAGCGGGCCGGCGGCGGGATGCGCGTCAAGAACGAGAGCCCCGACAAGCCGGTGTTCCTGAAGAAGGGCACCCGCTTCCGCTCGCCGGCCGGGGTCGACTACCTCACCCGGTTCGACGTCACGGTCCCCCCCGCCAAGCGCGGTTTCAAGGTGACGTACGACGCCCGCGGCGTGATGCAGCCCTGGAGCACGAGTGTCACCGCGAGCGAGGTGCGGGTCTTCGTCGAGGCCGCCGAACCGGGCCCGCTCTCGGCCACCGAGAAGCAGGCCCAGTACGAGATCGTCGGCCTGCGGGGCAAGGACGCGGAGAACGCGTACGGCCTCTCGGAGAAGATCACTCTCGACAAGCAGGACTACCAGGGCATCCGCGCGGCCTACGAGTTCGATCCCGGGGCCGAGCGGTACATCCCCGTCGCCCCGATGAACAAGGCCCGTTGGTACCCGACCCTCGTCGGCCTCGACGACGGACGCGTCCTCGCCGTCTCCGGCCTCGACGACGTCGGCGTGATCGACCAGGGCGACACCGAGTTCTACGACCCGAAGACCAAGAAGTGGACCCCGGGCCCCAAGCGGTACTTCCCCACCTACCCCGCCCTCTTCCTCACCAAGGGCGGCAAGCTCTTCTACCCGGCCTCCAACGCCGGTTACGGGCCGGCCGACCAGGGCCGCGAACCCGGCCTCTGGGACCCGCGGACCAACACCTTCACCAAGGTGCCCGGACTGCGCGACCCCGCGGAGACCGAGACCTCCTCCTCCCTCCTCCTGCCGCCCGCGCAGGACCAGAAGGTGATGATCCTCGGCGGCGGGGGCGTCGGCGAGTCGCGGAAGTCGACCCCGCGCACCGCCGTCGTCGACCTGAAGAAGGAGAGCCCCGTCTTCCGGGACGGCCCCCGACTCCCGCAGGGCACCCGGTACTTGAACAGCGTGATCATGCCGGACGACTCGGTGTTCACCACCAACGGAGCCTCCGACTACCGCGGTCGCAGCGCCAGCAACATCTTCAGGGCACAGTTCTACGACCCCAAGGGCAACACCTTCCACGAGGCCGCCGCGCCGACGGTCGGCCGCAACTACCACTCCGAGGCGCTGCTGCTGCCCGACGGCCGGGTGGTCACCTTCGGCTCCGACCCGCTCTTCGACGACCAGGCCAACACCAAACTGGGCCACTTCGAGCAGCGCATGGAGATCTTCACCCCGCCCGCGCTGCACCGCAACGGCGCCCGCCGGCCCGTCCTGCGGGACGGCCCGCGGACCCTGGACCGCCGCCACCGGGCGACCTTCCGCACCGACCACCCCGAACGGATCGTCAAGGCCCGCCTGATGCGGCCGAGTTCGGTGACCCACACGACGGATGTCGAGCAGCGCTCCGTCGAACTCGGCCTCACCAAGCACGGCGGGTCGGTCACCGTGGACGTACCGAAGGACCAGGCGCTGGTGCCGCCCGGCTGGTACATGCTCTTCGTGACGGACGCGCAGGGCACGCCCTCGGAGGCGAAGTGGCTCCAGGTGAAGTGATCAACGACCCGTATCGGAGCGGGAGTTGCGCGCCAGCTCCAGGGCGTACTCCGGCCACCACCGGCCGGCGGCGGGACCGCCCTCACAGGGACCGTCCGACGCACCGGGCCGCTTGATCCACAGATAGGCGTCCAGGGCGGCCTCGCCGGTGTCGGTGGTCGGGCGGGTGCCCAGCGCCCGGCCCGGCGGGTTGCACCAGGTGCCGGAGAGGGGCCCGTTGCCGTTGCGGCTGCTGTCGACCACGAAGTGCTTGCCGCCGAGCTCCCGGGAGAGACGGACGCCGTACTCCTTCGTCACCGCGTCCGTCTGGAAGTTGGAGACGTTCAGCGAGAAGCCGTCGGCCCGCTCGACCCCCGCCCGCTTCAGCGGCTCGACCAGCCGGCCCGGGTCCCTGATCCAGGAGGGGTTGCCCGCGTCCACGTACACCTTCGTGCCGGACTGGCGCTTCAGCCGGACGACCGCCTCGCTCAGCAGCCGCTCGCGCTCCTCCTGGTACTCGCCGGGGGTGCACCCGTCCACGATGTGCGCGACGGCGTCGGGCTCCAGGACGACGATCGCCCTGGCGTCCCCCAGCGCCTCGGCGAACTTCCCGATCCACGCCCGGTACTCGTCCGCGTCCGCCGCCCCGCCCGCCGAGTGCTGACCGCAGTCCCGGTGCGGGATGTCGTACGCCACGAACAGGGACGTACGCCCCTGCCGCCCCGCGGACGCGGTGGCCGCCCGCACCGCCGGGCCCGGGTCGATCTCCCCGGCCGGCCAGAGCGCCGCGGGCTGGTCGGCGATCTGCCTGAGCAGACCGGCGTCCCCCTTGCGCCCCTCCCGCTCCCACGTCTGGATCTGCTGGACCGCCGGACTGGCCGGGTCGACCCAGAAGGGCGAGCCGCTCACCGGGCTCCGCGACGTGACGCCCGCGACGGGGGCGTCGTGCAGCTCGGGCGCGGACGAACAGCCCGCCGCGAGTCCGAGCGCCGCGAGTGCCGCGACGGTATGGATCAGCCGGGACATGCTGCTCCCTTGCGCGAGGATGATTCACCGACAATTGACAATCAGTAAGTAATCGTGACATAACGCATCCCGTCCGCCCCGAAGCGACACCGGACGCGTGGGGCGCGGTTCCCCGGGACCGAAAGGCGAGACGGGGCAGACCACGATGTGACCCGGCGGTAAGGTCTGATGCCGTGCCGAAGCCGCTCAGTCTCCCTTTCGACCCCATCGCCCGCGCCGACGAACACTGGAAACAGCGCTGGGGGAACGTCCCGTCCATGGCCGCGATCACCTCGATCATGCGGGCGCAGCAGATCCTGCTCGGCGAGGTCGACGCGGTCGTCAGGCCGTACGGGCTGACGTTCGCGCGGTACGAGGCGCTGGTGCTGCTCACCTTCTCCAAAGCGGGCGAGCTGCCGATGTCCAAGATCGGCGAGCGGCTGATGGTGCATCCCACCTCCGTCACGAACACCGTGGACCGGCTGGTCAGGTCCGGTCTCGTCGCCAAGCGCCCCAACCCCAACGACGGCCGCGGCACCCTCGCCTCGATCACCGACAAGGGCCGCGAGGTCTGCGACGCGGCCACCCGTGACCTGATGGCGATGGACTTCGGGCTGAGCGCCTACGACGCCGAGGAGTGCGCGGAGATCTTCGCGATGCTGCGGCCCCTGCGGGTCGCCGCCGAGGACTTCGACGGGGACTGACCCGGGGCAAGATCTCCCGGAACGGGTCGTTACGCTCGTCCTCATGAAAAAGAGCGTGCTGACCCGCTACCGCGTCCTCGCCTACGTCACCGGCGTCCTGCTGGTCCTGCTCTGCCTGAGCATGATCGCCAAGTACGGCCTCGACATCGACGGCGCCGCGGACGTCACCCGGGTCGTGGCCATCGCGCACGGCTGGCTGTACGTCGTCTACCTGGTCTTCGCCTTCGACCTGGGCTCCAAGGCGAAGTGGCCGGTCGGCAAGCAGCTGTGGGTGCTGCTCGCCGGGACCGTCCCGACCGCCGCGTTCTTCGTGGAGCGCAGGATCAGCCGCGAGCTGGAGGGCCGGTTCACCGAACCCGCCCCGGTGGCCGCGAAGGCCTGACGGGCCCGACCTCCACCGCCGTACGAGTCGCGTACGGCGGTCCGCCATCGACATTTACTTGGACGTCCTAGTAAATTCGACGGTATGGACGCTGACGCCATCGAGGAGGGCCGCCGACGCTGGCAGGCCCGGTACGACGCCGCGCGCACCCGCGCGGCGGACTTCACCACACTCTCCGGAGACCCCGTCGAGCCGGTCTACGGACCCCGGCCGGGGGACAGGTACGACGGCTTCGAGCGGATCGGCTGGCCCGGCGAGTACCCCTACACGCGCGGCCTGTACGCGACCGGCTACCGGGGCCGGACGTGGACGATCCGGCAGTTCGCCGGGTTCGGCAACGCCGAGCAGACCAACGAGCGCTACAAGACGATCCTCGCCAACGGCGGCGGCGGGCTCTCCGTCGCCTTCGACATGCCCACCCTCATGGGCCGCGACTCCGACGACCCGCGCGCGCTCGGCGAGGTAGGCCACTGCGGGGTCGCCATCGACTCGGCCGCCGACATGGAGGTCCTGTTCAGGGACATCCCGCTCGGCGACGTCACGACGTCGATGACGATCAGCGGGCCGGCCGTCCCGGTCTTCTGCATGTACCTCGTGGCGGCCGAGCGCCAGGGCGTTGACCCGTCCGTCCTCAACGGCACGCTCCAGACGGACATCTTCAAGGAGTACATCGCCCAGAAGGAGTGGCTCTTCCAGCCCGAGCCCCATCTGCGCCTCATCGGCGACCTCATGGAGTACTGCGCGGCCGGCATCCCCGCCTACAAGCCGCTGTCCGTCTCCGGCTACCACATCCGCGAGGCCGGCTCGACGGCCGCGCAGGAACTCGCGTACACCCTGGCCGACGGCTTCGGCTACGTCGAACTGGGCCTCTCCCGCGGCCTCGACGTGGACGTCTTCGCGCCCGGCCTCTCCTTCTTCTTCGACGCGCACGTCGACTTCTTCGAGGAGATCGCCAAGTTCCGCGCGGCGCGCAGGATCTGGGCCCGCTGGATGCGGGACGTGTACGGCGCCCGGACGGAGAGGGCGCAGTGGCTGCGCTTCCACACCCAGACCGCCGGTGTCTCGCTGACCGCCCAGCAGCCGTACAACAACGTGGTGCGTACGGCGGTCGAGGCGCTGGCCGCGGTGCTCGGCGGGACCAACTCGCTGCACACCAACGCCCTGGACGAGACCCTCGCGCTGCCGAGCGAGCGGGCGGCGGAGATCGCGCTCCGCACCCAGCAGGTGCTGATGGAGGAGACCGGGGTCGCCAACGTGGCCGATCCGCTGGGCGGTTCGTGGTACGTCGAGCAGCTCACCGACCGGATCGAGGCGGAGGCGGAGGTGATCTTCGAGCGGATCAGGGAGCGCGGTCTGCGGGCGCACCCCGACGGCCGGCATCCGATCGGGCCCATCACCTCCGGCATCCTGCGTGGGATAGAGGACGGCTGGTTCACCGGTGAGATCGCCGAGTCCGCGTTCCAGTACCAGCGTTCGCTGGAGAAGGGCGACAAGCGGGTCGTCGGCGTGAACGTCCACACCGGGTCCGTCACCGACGACCTGGAGATCCTGCGGGTCAGCCACGAGGTGGAGCGGGACCAGGTCGGCGCCCTCGGCGCGCGCCGGAGCGCACGCGACGAGCCCGCCGTACGGGCCGCGTTGGAGGCGATGCTCGGGGCGGCCCGGGACGGCTCGAACATGATCGGGCCGATGCTGGCCGCCGTACGGGCCGAGGCGACGCTCGGGGAGATCTGCGGGGTACTGCGGGAGGAATGGGGGGTCTACACGGAGCCCGCCGGCTTCTAGCTCCGTGACCGGGAACGGCTCTCAGAACTCGCCGAGCGAGGTCAGACCCAGGAGCAGGACGCGGGTGAAACTGCGGACCCACTCCGGGTCGGCCGGCTCCGCACTCACCAGGGTGCGGTGCACCACCGCGCCGGCGACCACGTCGAAGATCAGGTCCGCGGTGCGCGCCGCTTCCTCCGGGTCCGCCGGCGGCGGAAGCTCGCCCCGGGCCTGGGCGCGCGCCCGGCCCTCCAGCACCAGCCGCTTCTGGCGCCGCACGATCGAGTCGCGGATCCGCACCCGCAGGGCGTCGTCCCGGGTCGACTCGGCGACCACCGCCATCAGTCCGCTCTTGGCCTCCGGGCGGGCCAGGATCGCCGCGAACTGGAGGACCACGCCCTCGATGTCGGCGGCGAGCGTGCCCCGGTCGGGGAGGCTCAGTTCGTCGAAGAGCTCGGCGACGGCGTCGACCACCAGCTCGTTCTTGCCCGCCCAACGCCGGTACAGGGTCGTCTTCGCGACCCCCGCGCGCGCCGCCACGTCCCCCAACGTGAGCTTGGACCAGCCCAGTTCGACCAGGGCCTGCCGGGTGGCCGCGAGGATCGCGGCGTCGGCGGTGGTGCTGCGGGGGCGGCCCGCACCGCGGGGGGCCGGAGTGCGGCTCTGCATCCCACGACCCTAACCGGCGGTTCCCGTGCCGCAGTGAGGGAGATCACCGGACCCCGGTGCACCGGGGTCCCTCGCAGCCATTACGCTACGGGTCGTAGCGTAACCACGGGCACCGGGTGGGGACCCGGTGCCGAACAGGCTCAACGGCCCGCGGCGCACCGGGCTTTCGCAGTGCTTTTCCCACACGCGCGGGAACGGGGGAGGATAGACGCATGCAGCCACGGAACATGTCCATGAGCGGAGTCGTCGACCTCGCCGCGGTGAAGGCGGCCCAGGAGGCCAAGGCCAAGGCGGAGCAGGCGCGCGCCGAAGCCGCCAGGCAGGGCGGCGGCGGGGCCGTCTCACCCACCGACCTGGTGATCGACGTAGATGAGGCGGGGTTCGAGAGGGACGTCCTCCAGCTGTCCACCCAGGTGCCGGTCGTCATCGACTTCTGGGCCGAGTGGTGCGAGCCGTGCAAACAGCTGAGCCCCCTTCTGGAGCGGCTCGCGCTCGACTACGCGGGGCGCTTCGTCCTCGCCAGGATCGACGTCGACGCCAACCAGATGCTGATGCAGCAGTTCGGGGTCCAGGGGATCCCGGCCGTCTTCGCGGTGGTCGCCGGGCAGGCGCTGCCGCTCTTCCAGGGGACGGCGGGCGAGGCGCAGATCCGCCAGACCCTGGACCAGTTGATCCAGGTCGGCGAGGAGCGCTTCGGGCTGACGGGCCTGGCCGTCGACCCCGACGCCGAACCGGGTGTCCAGCCGGCGGCCCAGCAGGTGCCGGCCGGCCCCTACGACGCGCTGCTCGAAGCGGCCGTACAAGCGCTGGACGCGGGTGACCTGGCCGGGGCCGTCCAGGCGTACAAGAACGTGCTGAGCGACGACCCGGGCAACACCGAGGCCCGACTCGGGCTCACCCAGGCCGAGTTGCTCCAGCGTGTGCAGGGGCTCGACCCGCAGCGGGTGCGCGCGGAGGCGGCCGAGCGGCCCGCCGACGCGCAGGCCCAGATCGCCGCGGCCGACCTCGACCTGGTGGGCGGCCATGTCGAGGACGCGTTCACCCGGCTCATCGACACCGTGCGGCGCACGGTGGGTGACGACCGCGACGCCGTACGGCTGCGGCTGCTCGACCTCTTCGAGGTGGTCGGGGCCGACGACCCGCGGGTGGCGGCGGCGCGGCGCTCCCTTGCGAGGGCGCTCTTCTGACGGGTCGGTGGACGTCAGGGCCGGTGATGCCCGAGTGACGGATCTGCCGAAGTAGTCCCGATGCGGCCGCGCTTTACCAAAACTTGGTAATCGCGGCCGCTGTTACTTGGAGTAAGACCAAGGCGCCGAGCTGTCGGATTTCGTCCGGCTATCAACGTCTCTGTCCCGCCCCGTGAAGGCACCCAGCGTTGCCGACCGGTACCGGCGGGTCGTGGTTCGGTTATCGCGCCGTTACTAGCGAGTAACGAACCCCCTTGTGCGGGCGGCCAGAATGCACCACGATCGGCGACGCTCGGTCCGTTTCCGTACCCCGACAGCCGGTTGGGTCAACGGGTTTTCCTGGGTCCCCACCGAGTAGAGCCGAATACATGAGGAGTCGGCTCTTGGACAGGGGGGTCTTCGCCGCACGGCGGAGCCTGTCCAGCAAGGTTGTGCGTGATGTGCGTCAGGCGCGACCAGTGGTTGTCGCTCGGGGGTGATCGCCGGTGATTCGGGCGCGATTTCGCGCCACCGAGTACAGGCGCTCCCCTTCCCGAGGACGTAGCACTTCTCCCATCCCTGCCCGGCTGAGCCGTCCAATGGGGCAGTCAGGGCCAGGAGATGTACGTCCGAGAAGGAGGAAATATGGAGTCCCAGGTGCGTGGCGGGACCAGATGGAAGCGCTTCGCTGTGGTCATGGTGCCCAGCGTCGCCGCTACGGCCGTGATAGGTGTCGCCCTCGCGCAGGGTGCCCTCGCCGCGTCGTTCAGCGTGTCGGGCCAGTCGTTCAAGGTGTCGGCGGACAAGCTCGTCGGCACGGGCTTCGCCCAGTACGGTGCCATCGACTCGGGGTACAACCTCGACGGTTCGAAGACGGCCCACCCGGTCGCGGTGTCGGCGTTCAGCAACGCCGAGATCACGAACATGTGCCAGTCCGTGGTCACCCCGAACATCCCGCTGCTCGGCTCGGTGAGCCTGAAGCTGCAGGCGGGCGGCGAGGGTACGCCGGTCGAGGCCGACAATCTCTACATCGATGTCGACAACCTCTCCGCGGACGCCACGTTCGAGAACATGCGGATCGGCGTGGCCGGCAAGGACCTCAAGGGTCCCGGTATCAAGAGCGGCGACGCCGCCAACCCGTACGGTTTCGGCCAGGACGCCGACAAGGCGACCCTGACCGGAGTGAAGCAGACGGCGTGGGCCACCACTGCCGGAACCTTCAAGCTCAGCGGGCTGAAGATGTCGCTGTCGGCGGGAACGCACGAGTGCTACTGAGCACTCGCTGACGGGCGGGGGGGCCGGTGGCGCCCCCGCCCGTCCGGTGCCCGTCCGGTGCCCGCCCGGACCTTCACGGTCCGCACACCTCACCACCACAGCAATTGCCGTACCAGGGAGCTGTTTTCATGAGCGCCGAGACTCCTGCCGTGCCCGGCCAGTTCGCCCGTCGTAGGGCGCAGTTCCGCGCCTGGCGGGGCGCCAGGCCGTTCTGGGCCGGCCTCCTCGTCATGCTCGGCGGCCTCCCGATCGCCTACTTCCCGTACGCCCATCTCCAGGTCGGCCATCTGACGCTGGCCATGGCGACCACCGCCGGCGCGGGGTCCCTGATCATCGGTGTGCTGCTGGTCGTCCTGGGGTTCAGCCTCTGGTACCAGAAGCACGTACGCACCTTCGCGGGTGTCGCGGCGATCCTGCTGGCGCTGGTGTCGATCCCCGTCTCCAACCTCGGCGGCTTCCTCATCGGCTTCCTCCTCGCCATGGTCGGCGGGGCGCTGGCCGTGTCGTGGGCGCCGGGCGTACCGCCGCAGCCGCAGCCGGTGGAGGACGTCGCGGACGGAGGGGGCGGTGCCCCCGGGGCCGCTTCGTACGAGAGCCCCGACGGGGCGAGCGAGCCGAACGATCTGTCAGGAACGAGCCACGGGGCGAACGGGAGGCACAGTGCCGGCTGACGAGGTGACCCACGGGACCGAGGTGGACGAGTCCCGTGTGAGAACCGGTCCGCGCCACGCGGCACCGAAGAAGCCGCTGTTCACCAGGTTCCACATGCCCGCCGGCAAGGCGATAGCCACCGTGGCGATGCCCACCGCCGTTCTCGTCGGACTGGGCTTCACGTCCTCGTTCGCCCTCGCCGACAACGGTGGCTCCACGCCGTCCGCCAAGAGTCTGACGGCGGACGAGTACAAGGACTGCGTCTCGGCCCTCGCCTCCGGTGACGCGAGCGCGTCGCCGTCGCCGTCCGCGAGCGCCTCCGGTGACTCCTCCAAGGACGACGCGACGCCTTCGGCCACGGCCTCGGACAGCGCCGGCTCCGGTTCGGGCAAGGCCTCTTCGTCGGATTCAGGTTCCGACGACAAGGCCACGGCCACGCCGACGCCGTCCGCCACCGCCTCCGCGAGCAAGTCGACGGCGACGAAGAGTTCAACGGGCTCGTCGGGCTCGTCGTCCGGCGCCACGGCCACCGCGACGCCCTCGGCGTCCGCGAGCAGCGGCAACCTGCTGGACACCATCGGCGGCGCGATCACCGGCATCCTCAGCGGCGGTTCGGGTTCGTCGGGTTCGTCTGGTTCATCGAGTTCCGGCTCCACGGCGTCCGCCACCCCGACGCCGACCGCCTCGGCGTCCGCGTCCGCCTCCGCGGGCTCGTCGTCGAACGGGTCCGGCAGCACCAAGGGCACCGTCAAGGACACCACCCAGAAGGTCACCGACACGGTCAAGAACACCGTGGGGGACGCGACCGGTACGGCGTCCAAGGCGGCCGGGGACACCTCCAAGGCGGTCGAGAAGGCGGCCGGCGCGGCCACCGCCTCGCCGAGCCCGTCCGCGAGCTCCACCACGGACGCCTCGGACTGCCCGGTCGCCACGGACGACACCAGCGGCGTCGACAACACCACGGCGCTGCCCGACGATCCCTGGTACCTCGACGCCAGTTCACTCCTGCTCAAGGGCGCCGACTACCAGGGCGTCGTCGAGGTGAAGACCGCGGACGGTTCGGTCAAGAAGGTCCTGAAGTACGTCATCTCCGGCGGCACCGACATCGGCGACCTGCACCAGACGGTCCACGACAAGCAGTCGGGCAAGACCTACAACGTGCAGGCCGCCGCCGGCTCCACCTCGACGATCCGCGACGGCGAGACGGTGATGTACACCCAGAGCATCTCCGGGAACCTCTTCGGCCTGATCCCGATCACGTTCGACCCGGACAACCCGCCGCCGCTGAACATCCCGTTGATCTACTTCACCAACGCGAAGGTGGTCCAGGCCGGCCAGTTCGGCGGCACGCTCACCATTCCCGGGCTGCACAACTACGTCTCCGACTGACCCGTCCCACCAGCCCTTCCGGGAGCCGCAGCACGGTGACGGCACTGAGGGCGCCCCCTGCTGTCACGGGGGGCGCCCTCAGTGCCGTACAACTGCCTTCACAGGCGGGTCAGTTGCGCTCGCCGCCACCCAGGTGGTGGACGCGGAGCATGTTCGTGGTGCCGGGAACACCGGGGGGCGAACCGGCGGTGATGATGACGACCTCGCCCGGGTTGAAGCGGTTGATCTTGGCGATCTCGGCGTCGACCATGTCGACCATCTCGTCGGTGCTGTTGACGAACGGCACGACGTGCGACTCCACGCCCCAGCTGAGCGTCAGCTGGTTGCGGGTGCTCTCGTCGGTGGTGAAGGCGACGATCGGCTGGGCCGCGCGGTAGCGGGAGAGCCGGCGGGCGGTGTCGCCGGACTGGGTGAAGGCCACCAGGCCCCGGCCACCGAGGAAGTCGGCGATCTCGCACGCGGCGCGGGCGATCGAACCGCCCTGCGTACGCGGCTTCTTGCCGGGCACCAGCGGCTGGAGGCCCTTGCTGAGCAGCTCCTGCTCGGCCGCCTGGACGATCTTCGACATCGTCTTGACGGTCTCGATCGGGTAGGCGCCCACGGAGGACTCGGCGGAGAGCATGACCGCGTCCGCGCCGTCCAGGATCGCGTTGGCCACGTCGGAGGCCTCGGCGCGGGTGGGGCGGGAGTTGGTGATCATCGACTCCATCATCTGGGTCGCCACGATCACTGGCTTGGCGTTGCGCCGGCAGAGCTCCACCAGGCGCTTCTGCACCATCGGGACCTGCTCCAGCGGGTACTCCACGGCCAGGTCGCCACGGGCCACCATCACCGCGTCGAAGGCCGCGACCACGGCCTCCATGTTGTCGACGGCCTGCGGCTTCTCCACCTTGGCGATGACGGGGACCCGGCGGCCCTCCTCGTCCATCACCTTGTGCACGTCGTTCACGTCGTGGGCGTCGCGCACGAAGGAGAGGGCGACCATGTCGCAGCCCATCCGCAGGGCGAAACGCAGGTCGTCGACGTCCTTCTCGGAGAGCGCGGGCACGTTCACGGCCGTGCCGGGCAGGTTGATGCCCTTGTGGTCGGAGATGACACCGCCCTCGATGACGATCGTCTTGACCCGGGGGCCCTCGACGTCCAGCACCTTGAGCTCGACGTTGCCGTCGTTGATCAGGACCTGGTCGCCGCGCGAGACGTCGCCGGGCAGGCCCTTGTAGGTGGTGCCGCAGATGGTCTTGTCACCGGGCACGTCCTCGGTGGTGATGGTGAACTCGTCACCGCGCACCAGCTCGACGGGGCCCTCGGCGAAGGTCTCCAGACGGATCTTCGGGCCCTGGAGGTCGGCGAGGACGCCGATGGCACGGCCGGTCTCCTTGGCGGCGGCCCGGACCCGGTCGTACCGCCCCTGGTGCTCGGCGTGGGAGCCGTGGCTGAAGTTGAAGCGGGCCACGTTCATGCCGGCCTCGATCAGCGAGACCAGCTGCTCGTGGGAGTCGACCGCGGGGCCGAGAGTACAGACGATTTTCGAACGGCGCATGGGGCGATCCTATCGGTTTGTTTCGCTACGGAATATTCCGTCTGGCGGAAGATACAAATGGGCGGCAATATGCTCAGGCGTGTTACCGCCGTGTAGCGCCGTATTGCTCACGCACGCGCACTCGCGCTCGTTCGCCGGCGCCCGCTCAGTCGCTCTTTCCGACCAGTGCGTAGGTCTGTGTGGCGATCTCCAGTTCCTCGTCGGTCGGCACCACGGCTACGGCCACCCGCGTGTCCTCGGGCGAGATCAGCCGCGGCTGATCGCTGCGTACCGCGTTCAGCTCGCCGTCCACGGCCAGGCCCAGCGGCTCGAGCCCCGCCATCGCAGCCTCCCGCACCTGGCTCGCGTTTTCCCCGACTCCCGCTGTGAAGACGACCGCGTCCACCCGGCCGAGTACCGCGCAGTAAGCGCCGATGTACTTCTTCAGGCGGTGAATGTAGATGTCGAAGGCGAGTTCCGCCTGTTCGTCACCCTCGTCGATCCGGCGCCGGATCTCCCGCATGTCGTTGTCCCCGCACAGCCCTATGAGACCACTCCTCGTGTTGAGAAGAGTGTCGATCTCATCTGTGGACATTCCGCCAACACGCGCCAAATGGAAGATGACGGCCGGATCCAGGTCTCCCGACCGGGTCCCCATCACCAGTCCCTCCAGCGGCGTCAGCCCCATCGAGGTGTCCACGCAGCGCCCGCCCCGCACCGCCGAGGCGGACGCCCCGTTGCCCAGGTGCAGCACGATGACGTTGACGTCCTCCGGGGCCCTGCCGAGCAGCCGGGCGGTGGCCCGGGAGACGTAGGCGTGCGAGGTGCCGTGGAAGCCGTAGCGCCGGATCCGGTGCTGGTCGGCGGTGCGCACGTCGATCGCGTAGCGGGCGGCCGACTCCGGCATCGTGGTGTGGAAGGCGGTGTCGAAGACGGCGACCTGCGGCAGATCGGGCCGCAGTGCCCGCGCGGTGCGGATGCCGGTGAGGTTGGCCGGGTTGTGCAGCGGTGCGACGGGGATCAGCCGCTCGATCTCGGCGAGCACGGTGTCGTCGATGACCGTCGGCGCGGTGAAGGTCAGCCCGCCGTGCACGACCCGGTGCCCGATGGCCGCCAACTCGGGCGAGTCCAGGCCGAGTCCGTCCTGTCCGAGCTCCTCCGCCACCGCCTTCAGGGCGGCGCCGTGGCCGTCGATCGGCTCGTTCCGCTCCCGGGTGGTGCCGGTGGCGACGTGGGTGTGCCTGAGCCGTGAGGTCTCCTCGCCGATGCGCTCGACGAGTCCCACGGCCAGCCGCTCGCCGTCGCGCATGTCGAGCAGCTGGTACTTCACCGACGAGGAGCCGGAGTTGAGGACCAGGACACGGGAGGGCCGGGCCGGGCTCGGCGCGGCGGGCGGGGTGGCGTCGGGCAGGGGGGTGGCGGGCGTCGGGTGGGAACTCACTGGGCGGTTGCCCTCTCGGTCGGGTACTGGGCCTGGATCGCCGTGATGGCGACGGTGTTGACGATGTCCTGGACGAGGGCGCCCCGCGACAGGTCGTTGACGGGCTTGCGCAGCCCCTGGAGCACCGGTCCGACCGCGATCGCGCCGGCCGAACGCTGCACGGCCTTGTAGGTGTTGTTGCCGGTGTTGAGGTCCGGGAAGATCAACACGCTTGCCTGGCCCGCGACTTCGGACTCCGGCAGTTTGGTGGCGGCGACCGTCGGCTCGACGGCCGCGTCGTACTGGATCGGCCCCTCGATCCGCAGGTCGGGCCGGCGTCGGCGGACCAGCTCGGTCGCCTCGCGCACCTTGTCCACGTCGGCGCCCGTACCGGACGTACCGGTGGAGTACGACAGCATCGCGATCCGCGCCGCGACCCCGAACCGCTCGGCGGTGGCGGCGGACTGGATGGCGATGTCGGCGAGCTGCTCGGCGTTCGGGTCGGGGTTCACGGCGCAGTCGCCGTAGACCAGGACCTTGTCGGCGAGGCACATGAAGAAGACCGAGGAGACGATGGAGGCGTCCGGCTTCGTCTTGATGATCTCGAAGGCCGGCCGGATGGTCGCGGCCGTCGAGTGCACGGCGCCGGAGACCATGCCGTCGGCGAGGCCCTCCTGCACCATCAGGGTGCCGAAGTAGTTCACGTCGGCGACCACGTCGTGCGCCAGCTCCACCGTCACGCCCTTGTGGGCGCGGAGCCCGGCGTACTTCTCGGCGAAGGCGTCCCGCAGTTCGGAGGCGGCCGGGTCGATCAGCTGCGCGCCGCCGAGGTCGATGCCGAGGTCGGCGGCCTTCTTGCGGACCTGGTCCACCGGCCCGAGAAGGGTGAGGTCGCAGACGCCGCGGCGCAGCAGCACCTCGGCCGCGTGCAGGACGCGGGCCTCGGTGCCCTCGGGCAGGACGATCCGCCGCCGGTCGGAGCGGGCCCGTTCGAGCAGGGTGTGCTCGAACATCATCGGGGTGAGCCGGTCGCTGCTCGGCGCGGAGACCCGCTTCGACAGGTCGCCGGTGTCGACGTACCGCTCGAAGAGGCCGAGCGCGGTCTCCGCCTTGCGCGGGGTGGCCGCGTTCAACTTCCCTTCCAGGGAGAAGAGTTCGGCCGCCGTGGGGAAGGAGGTGCCGACCACCGAGACGACCGGGGTGCCCGGCGCCAGGCGTGCGGCGAGGGTGAGGACCTCCGCGGAAGGCCGCTCGTTCAGGGTGAGCAGCAAGCCCGCTATCGGCGGGGTGCCGGCGCTGTGCGCGGCGAGCGCGCCGACGACCAGGTCCGCGCGGTCGCCGGGGGTGACGACCAGGCAGCCCGGGGTCAGCGCCTTCAGGAAGTTGGGCAGCATCGCCCCGCCGAAGACGAAGTCGAGCGCGTCGCGGGCGAGCCCCGAGTCGTCCCCCAGCAGCACCGTGCCGCCGAGCGCGTGGGTGATCTGCGCGACGGTCGGCGCGGAGAGCGCGGGCTCGTCGGGCAGGACGTAACAGGGCACGGGCAGCCGGGTGCCGAGCAGCGCGGCGATGTCGTCGCGGTCCTCGCGGGCGACCCGGTTGGTGACCATGGCGAGGACGTCGCAGCCGAGCCCGTCGTAGGCGCGGTAGGCGTTACGCGTCTCGGCGAGCACGGACTCGGCGGGCTGCTTGCGGCCGCCCACGACCGGGATGACGGAGGCGCCGAACTCGTTGGCGAGGCGCGCGTTGAGGGAGAGCTCGTCGGGGAACTGGGTGTCCGCGTAGTCGGTGCCCAGGACGAGGACGACGTCGTACTCCCGGGCGACGAGGTGGAACCGGTCGACGAGCGTCGACACCAGTTCGTCCGTCCCCCGCTCGGCCTGGAGGGCGGAGGCCTTGTGGTAGTCCAGGCCGTAGACGGTGGCCGGGTCCTGGGAGAGCCGGTAGCGCGCCCGCAGCAGCTCGAAGAGACGGTCGGGCCCGTCATGGACGAGGGGACGGAACACGCCCACCCGGTCGACCTGCCGGGTCAGGAGTTCCATCACGCCCAACTCGACGACCTGGCGGCCGTCGCCGCGGTCGATCCCGGTCACGTACACGCTGCGCGTCACGCGTGTTCTTCCTCTCTGCGTCGTGCTGGGTCTCGTGCCTGGTTTCCGTACTCGGTTCCGTACGTGGTTCGGGGCTCGGAAAAGCGCCCACCGAGGTGAGCGGAATCCTCTTGACAATACCTCCGGCGCTAAGTAAGGCGCCCGTCAGTAGGGGAGGGGCGCTGGGATACGGATCGAGGTACACCGGACGGAACCGACATCCCTCCGAGGGACGTGAAACAATCGGACCTGGCTCACCGGTTTCAACAGCGAGCAGGAGACACAGCACTGATGCGCATCGGAGTGCTCACCGCAGGCGGCGACTGCCCCGGCCTGAACGCCGTGATCCGGTCGGTCGTGCACCGCGCCGTCACGCACTACGGCGACGAGGTCATCGGCTTCGAGGACGGCTACGCCGGACTCCTGGAGGGTCACTACCGCGGCCTCGACCTCGACGCGGTCAGCGGCATCCTCGCCCGCGGCGGCACCATCCTCGGCTCCTCCCGCCTGGAGCGGGACCGGCTGCGCGAGGCGTGCGAGAACGCGCTGGACATCGCGCGCGACTTCGGCATCGACGCGCTGATCCCGATCGGCGGCGAGGGCACGCTGACGGCGGCCCGGATGCTCTCCGACGCCGGTCTGCCGGTGGTCGGCGTGCCCAAGACGATCGACAACGACATCTCCTCCACGGACCGTACGTTCGGCTTCGACACCGCGGTCGGGGTCGCCACGGAGGCGATGGACCGCCTCAAGACGACGGCCGAGTCCCACCAGCGGGTGATGGTCGTCGAGGTCATGGGCCGGCACGCGGGCTGGATCGCGCTGGAGTCCGGGATGGCGGCGGGCGCCCACGGCATCTGCCTCCCCGAGCGACCCTTCGACCCGGCCGACCTGGTCACGATGGTCGAGGAGCGCTTCGCCCGCGGCAAGAGGTTCGCGGTCATCTGCGTCGCGGAGGGCGCCCACCCGGCCGAGGGCTCCATGGACTACGGCAAGGGCGACATCGACGCCTTCGGCCACGAGCGCTTCCAGGGCATCGGCACGGCACTCGCCTACGAACTGGAGCGCCGCCTCGGCAAGGAGGCCAAGCCGGTCATCCTCGGCCACGTCCAGCGCGGCGGGGTCCCCACCGCCTACGACAGGGTCCTCGCCACCCGCTTCGGCTGGCACGCGGTGGAGGCCGCGCACCGGGGGGAGTTCGGGCGGATGACGGCGCTGCGCGGGACGGACGTGGTGATGGTCCCGCTGGCGCACGCGGTGACCGAGCTGAAGACCGTCCCCAAGGACCGGATCGACGAGGCGGAGTCGGTCTTCTAGGGCCGTCGCCTGTTCCGGCACGGCCAGTGGGTGGCGCTAGTGAATGCCACTAGTAGGTGCCCCTCCCGACCGTTCCCCAGAAGTTCTCGACGATCCGGTCGAGGAAGTCCCGGCCCGCCACGCCGGAGCCGGCGGTCGCGCGACCGCCGTCGCGGCCGAGCGTGGCGAGCGTCCGCCCCTGGTACTCGTGGTGCAGCTCCTGGAGGGTGTCCTCCAGGAGCCGCCGGTCCAGGGGCACCATCTTGCCGACCGGCTTCACGTACGCCTGCCAGCGGGTGGTCACCGCGCCGCGCAGCAGCCGGGTCAGTTTCGCGTCGCGGCCCGTGACGGTGACGAAGTCCGGCAGCGAGAGGTCGAGCAGATCGGCGAGCGTGGACGACTGGCGGTCGTTGCCGGTCCACTCGTCGTGCTCCTCCATCCGCAGATAGGCGAGGAGTTCGAGCCCGACGGTGCGCGCGACGTCCTCCGGTGCGAGCCCGTGCGCGAGCCGGTGCTCACGCAACGTGCGCGGTCTGCCGACGAGTTCGTCCGGCGAGCACCACAACACACCGGCGAGAGCGGTGAGTTCCGGACGGGACGGCGCGGTGAGCCCTCGTTCCCAGGCGATGACGAGGTCCGGGGTGACGTAGGGCAGCCCGAACGAGACGCGTATCCCGTAGGCGACGTGCTCGGGGCCCATGTCGAGCGCGGTACGGAGCCGGCGCGCGGCCGGGGCGTTGAAGGGAGGCGGGGGCGGGGTGGACTGGGGTGATGGAGCTGGAGGTCGGCGCACGCGGCACAAGCTAGGGCCGCCAGGGTGCGGTGACTACGTTCTGTTCGGCCAAGGTTACGGATCGTGCGAACGTACGGATCCGGCCTCCGAGTGGGTCGGTGACGGGCGGGCGACGCCGGAGCGGGCGGTGCGGCCGGTGACGGTGGGTGGCGGCGCATATGCCTCCCTGCCTTGCCGTTCCTGCCCGGACGGGTCGCCGAACTCGGCTGCGGAGAGCGTCCGTTCGGGCGGCTCTCGAAGAGGAGTGCGTCAACCCAGGGTGACCGGCGGGGCTGTCGGCGGCCCCATCGGGCGGCGTGAATTCGACGGAGCGTCACGGCGGGCGCCCTCGCGCCGGCTTCCGGAGCGAGACGTCACCCGCCTCGTCCGGTCCGCTCGTTCGCCCGGCGGACGAGGCGCATCCCGGCAAGGGGTGGTCCAAATCCCTTTCTGTGTGCGGGCGTTGGGACCGCGGCGGGGTGGCTATCCGGGTAGCCAGCGGTACTGGAACTCCGGGCGGCCCACCGTTCCGTACTGCGGGCTCCGGGCCGCCCGCCCCGCGTCCACCAGATGTTCCAGGTAGCGGCGGGCGGTGATCCGTGAGATGCCGACCGCCGCCGCGACGCCCGTCGCGGTGAGGCCCTCCGTCCGGTCGCGCAGGGCGACGGTCACCCGCTCCAGCGTCGGCGCGCTCAGCCCCTTGGGCAGTGCGGCGGGCGACGGCGCGCGCAGCGCCGCGAGGGCCCGGTCGACCTCGTCCTGGCCGCTCGCCTCGCCGGCCGCCGCGCGGAACTCGGCGTACCGCACCAGACGGTCCCGCAGCGTCGCGAAGGTGAAGGGTTTCAGGACGTACTGGACCACCCCCAGCGAGACGCCCTCCCGCACCACCGTCAGGTCCCGCGCCGACGTCACCGCTATCACGTCGGCGTGGTGGCCGGCGGCGCGCAGGGAGCGGGCCAGTTGCAGGCCGTGCACGTCCGGCAGGTGCAGGTCGAGGAGGAGCAGGTCCACCCGGGTGCGCTCCAGCGCGCGGCGCGCCTCCGCACCCGTGTGCGCCTTGCCGACGGCGACGAAGCCGGGGACCCGGCCGACGTACATGACGTGCGCGTCGGCGGCGACCGGATCGTCCTCGACGACGAGGACCCGGATCGGCTCGGCGGTCATCCGGCGCCACCCCCGGACACGGCGCTCCCGACGGCCCCGCCGTCGCCCCGGGCCCCGTCCCGCAACGGCAGCCGGACCTCGAACACCGCTCCGCCCCCGTCCGCCTCCGCGACGCTCAGCCGCCCCGCGTGCCGGTCCACCGCCTGGCTCACCAGGGCCAGTCCGAGGCCCCGGCCGCCCGGTCCGGCGGGCTTCGTGGAGAAGCCGCGCCGGAACACCGCCTCGGTGTGCGCGGGGTCGACCCCCGTGCCGGTGTCCGCCACCCGCAGCACCAGCGAGGCAGCGCCCTCCGTGTACGCCGTCACCGTGACCCTGGCCCGCAGGCTGCCCTGCGCCGCGTCCACCGCGTTGTCGATGAGGTTGCCGAGGATGGTCACCAGGTCCCGCGCGGAGAGTGACTCCGGCAGCAGTCCGTCGTCCAGGCCGCTGTCCTCGGACACCACCAGCTCCACGCCCCGCTCGTTGGCCTGGGCCGTCTTGCCGAGCAGCAGCGCGGCCAGTACGGGTTCGCTGACCGCGGACACCACCTGGTCGGTGAGTGTCTGCGCCAGTTCGAGTTCGGCGGTGGCGAAGTCCATCGCCTCCTCGGCGCGGCCGAGTTCGATCAGCGAGACGACCGTGTGCAGCCGGTTCGCCGCCTCGTGGGCCTGCGAGCGCAGCGCCTGGGTGAAGCCCCGTTCCGAGTCCAACTCGCCCATCAGGGACTGGAGTTCGGTCACATCACGCAGGGTCGCCACGGTGCCGCGACGCTCGCCGCCGGAGACCGGCGAGGTGTTCACCACCAGGACCCGGGACGCCGTCAGGTGCACCTCGTCGACTCTCGGCTCGGACGCGAGCAGCGCGCCCGTGAGGGGGGCGGGCAGCCCC
Source organism: Streptomyces sp. NPDC005423 (assembly GCF_040606415.1). Taxonomy (NCBI): domain Bacteria; kingdom Bacillati; phylum Actinomycetota; class Actinomycetes; order Kitasatosporales; family Streptomycetaceae; genus Streptomyces; species Streptomyces sp. NPDC005423. The sequence continues at coordinate 194,578 of NZ_JBEXET010000007.1, forward strand.
AGCTCGGCGACCGACCGGCCCACGACGTCCTCGGTCACACCCAGCAGCTCCCGTCCACCGTCGTTGATCAGCGCCACCCGGTACTGCCCGTCGAGCATCAGCAGCCCCTCGCGTACGGCGTGCAGCGCGGCCTGATGGTAGTCGTGCACCTGGCTCAGCTCGGTCGCGTTCATCCCGTGGGTGTGGCGGCGCAGCCGGGCGTTGACCACATAGGTGCCGATCGCGCCCAGGGCGAGGGCGCCGGCCGCGACGCCGATCAGGGCGGCGACCTGGTCCCGCACCCGCTGGGTGATCGCCTCGACGCGGATGCCGGCGCTGACCAGGCCGACGATCCGCGTGCCGTCGTAGACCGGGGCGACCGCGCGGACGGACGGGCCGAGGGTGCCGGTGTAGGTCTCGGTGAAGGAGTCACCGCGCAGGGCTCGGGAGATGTGGCCGAGGTAGGGCTTCCCGATCTCGCTGGGGACGGGGTGGGTCCAGCGGATGCCCCGCGGATCCATGATCGTCACGAAGTCGACCCCGGTGTGCCGCTGGACGCGGACGGAGTACGCCTCCAGGTGGGCGGTGGGGTCCGGTGTGCCGATGGCCTGCCGTACCGAGGGCGCGTCGGCGACCGAGCGGGCCACCGCCGTCGCCTGCCGGCCGGCCGCGGCCTCGGCCTGGCCGCCGTCGCTGACGTAGGTGAACAGCGCGTAGCCGACCACCACGACCGCTATCAGCACGGCCTGCATGGCGAAGAGCTGGCCGGCCAGGCTGCGCGGGCGGGGGACGGGCGGGAGGCGCATGCCGTCAGTGTGCCTCCGCGGACCGGCGTGAACTAAATGAACGGAAGGGTGACCGCTCTCACAGGCCGGGAGATAGTCACCGGAACCCCGGGCGTTCCGCACCCGGATCCGGCCACCGGGGCAGCGCCCCCGGGACGGGTCCTCGCGCACCGCGCCCGGACCCGTTCCGGGAGTCCACGCCTGCCGGAACGCCCCCGGACGTGAGCCGCGTTCCGGGTTTCCGCCGGTCGTGAGCCGCACGCCGGATGATGCCGATGTCGTCGTCAAGGAGGGCAGTCGTGGCCGCCAGCACACCCGCAAGCGCACCTGCCGCACCCGCAGCCAAGCGGGACCGCACCCACTATCTCTACCTCGCGGTGATCATCGCCGTACTGCTCGGTATCGCCGTCGGGTTCGCCGCGCCGGACTTCGCCGTACAGCTCAAGCCGATCGGCACGGGCTTCGTGAGCCTGATCAAGATGATGATCTCGCCGATCATCTTCTGCACGATCGTGCTCGGCGTCGGCTCCGTACGGAAGGCGGCGCAGGTCGGCAAGGTCGGCGGGCTCGCGCTCGGCTACTTCGTCGTCATGTCCCTCGTGGCGCTCGCCATCGGCCTCGTCGTCGGCAACATCATCCACCCGGGCAGCGGGATGCACCTGACCGAGGCGGTGAAGGGCGTCGGGCACACGCAGGCGCAGGCCGCCGCCGAGGGGCCGGTCGACTTCGTCCTCGGGATCATCCCGACCACGTTCGTCTCCGCCTTCACCGAGGGCCAGGTGCTGCAGACGCTGCTCGTCGCGCTGCTCGTGGGCTTCGCGCTCCAGGCGATGGGCCGTACCGGCGAGCCGGTGCTGCGCGGGGTCGAGCACATTCAGAAGCTGGTCTTCCGGGTGCTCGGCATGGTCATGTGGGCCGCCCCGGTCGGCGCGTTCGGCGCGATGGCCGCCGTCATCGGCGAGACCGGCACGGACGCCCTGAAGGCGCTCGGCACGATCATGCTCGGCTTCTACGTCACCTGTGCGCTCTTCATCGTCATCGTGCTGGGCACGCTGACCAAGCTGGTCGCCAAGGTGAGCCTCTTCCGGCTGCTGAGGTACCTGGGCCGGGAGTTCCTGCTGATCGTCTCCACCTCGTCGTCGGAGTCCGCGCTGCCGCGGCTCATCGCCAAGATGGAGCACCTGGGCGTCAGCCGCCCGGTCGTCGGCATCACCGTGCCGACCGGCTACTCCTTCAACCTCGACGGCACGATGATCTATCTGACGATGGCCTCGCTCTTCATCGCCGACGCGATGGACCGGCCGATGAGCATCGGCCAGCAGATCGGGCTGCTGCTCTTCATGATGGTCGCGTCCAAGGGCGCCGCCGGTGTCTCCGGGTCCGGTATCGCCGTACTCGCCAGCGGTCTCCAGTCGCACAAGCCCGCGCTGGTCGACGGGGTCGGCCTGATCATCGGCATCGACCGCTTCATGAGCGAGGCGCGCGCCGTCACCAACTTCGCGGGCAACGCCGTGGCGACGCTGCTGATCGGCACCTGGACCGGCGAGGTCGACAAGGAGCGGGTGGACCGGGTCCTCGCCGGTGAACTGCCCTTCGACGAGCGGACGTTGCTCGACACCACGGAGGAGGACCACCTCCACGCGGTGCCCGGGCAGGGCGGCGAGAAGGAGTTCGCGAAGGCCTGAGGGCACGTACGACCCAGCCGGTGACGGCCGGGATCAGTCGCTCAGCCGGGTCACCAGTGCGGTGGCACGGGAGGCGGGTACGCCCGCCGCGGTCAGCAGGGTGACCGCGGCGGAGCGGCCCGCCTCCCGTGTTTCCAGCAGGCCGTCGTTGACCGCCTCCATCAGGGCGAACAGCATCCGCTCATGGACGTACGCCAGGGCCGGCGCCGGCAGCGGGGAGACGAAGACGCCGTCGGCAAGGCCGCGGCCGAGCAGTTCGACGGCGTTGGCGCGGACCGGGGCGAGGCGGTCGCGGATCCCCTCCACGGTGACGGTCCGCTGGGCCAGCGAGACCAGCAGCCGGTAGCGGTCGGCGATCTCCCAGACCGCGAGCGTCGAGCGCGCCACCGCCTCCGCCGGGTCCGCCACCCCGGCGCGGCCCGCCGCGTGCGCCTCGGCCAGCGCCTCCACCGCGCCGTCGAGGAGCGTGCTGATCAGCGCCTCGCGGCTGGGGAAGTGCCCGTACACGGTCCGTCGTACGACACCGGCGGCGCGGGCGATCTGGTCCATGGACGCGTCGGGGTCGCGCAGCAGCTCGGCGAGGGCGACGTCGAGGATGCGGCGGCGGTTGGTGTCGGCGCGCGTGGTGTTACCCGTGGTCATGACGGTCATTCTGCCCCTCCCGGATTTGCACAGCGTTGTGCATCGGCGTACCTTGCACAGCGTTGAGCAATTGCACGCCACTGTGCAAATTCGTTGAGGAAGGCGACCCCTGCCCATGCGACTCGTCATGACCGAACCGGTCGAGAGGATGGACCGCCCCTACGCCCGGCGCTGGTGGGCCCTGCTGGTCCTCTGCCTGAGCCTGCTGATCATCGTGATGGCCAACACCGCCCTCACGGTCGCCGCGCCCGACATGACCCAGGACCTGGGCCTGTCCAGCGCGGACCTCCAGTGGGTCATCGACGGCTACACCGTCCCCTACGCCGCCCTGATGCTGCTGCTCGGCGCGATCGGCGACAAGTACAGCCGTCGCGGCGCCCTCGTCCTCGGTCTGGTGGTGTTCGGCGGCGGAGCGGTCTCCGGCTCCTTCGCGGACAGCGCCACGACGGTCATCGCGGCCCGTGCCGTGATGGGCGTCGGCGCGGCGCTCATCATGCCCGCCACCCTCTCCCTGCTCGCCGCGACCTTCCCGCGCGCCGAGCGCGCCAAGGCGATCGTCCTGTGGACCGCCACCGCCGGACTCGCCATCGCGGCCGGCCCGCTGGTCGCCGGTGCCCTCCTGCAACACCACGGATGGGCCTCCACCTTCCTCATCAACGTCCCCGTGGCCGCCGTCGCCCTCGTCGGGGCCCTCGTCCTCGTGCCCCCGTCCAAAGCGGGCCACCAGGACCGCATCGACCACGTCGGCGGGCTGCTGTCCGTGGTCTGGATCGGCGCGCTGGTCTACATGATCATCGAGGGGCCGCACTTCGGCTGGGGTGTCAGCGCGATCACCGCCGCCGTCGTCGCCGTCGTCGGTCTGACCGGCTTCGTCCTGTGGGAGCTGCGCCACCCGCGCCCCGTCCTGGACGTCCGCCGCTTCGCGCACCGCCGGTTCGCGGGCGCCAACCTCGCCGTCGCCCTGTTCTTCCTGGCCGTCTTCGGCGCCTTCTACTACCTGACCCAGCACCTCCAGTTCGTCCTCGGCTACGACGCCCTCGACACCGGGCTGCGCATGCTCCCGCTGGCCGGCGCGGTCTTCGTGGGCTCCGCGCTCACCGGCCTGCTCACCCCGCGCCTGGGCATGCGGGTCACGGTCACCGCGGGCATGGTCGGCGGCACCACCGCCCTCGCCCTGCTCACGCGGATCGACGCGGCCTCCTCCTACGGCGATCTCGTCGCGCCCCTGATCGTGCTGGGCCTGGCGATCGGCCTCGCCCTCTCGCCGTGCACGGACGCGATCATGGGCGCGTTCCCCGAGTCGCAGCTCGGGGTCGGCGGCGCGGTGAACGACACCTCGCTGGAGCTGGGCGGCTCGCTCGGCATCGCGATCCTCGGCTCGCTGCTGGCGACGTCGTACGGCGACCGTCTCGCGGACGCCACGGCCGGCGGCAAGCTGCCCGCGAAGACCCTCGCCACCGCGCAGGACTCGGTCGGCGCCGGCTACCAGGTGGCGCAGGGCATCGGCGACAGGGCACACCAGCTCGCCGCCCGCGCCGCACAGACCACCGACCCGCAGCAGGCCGCACAGCTGAAGGCGCAGGCGGGTCAACTGGCCTCCGGCGCCCGGCAGATGGCCGAGGCGGTCTCCTCCTCCTTCGCCGGCGCGGTCGCCCACACCAGCCTGGTCGGCGCGGTGATCCTGGGCGTCGGCACGGTCCTGGTGGCGATCCTGCTGCCCAGCGGGAAGGCCGCCGCGCACGAGGACGAGGTCGAGACGGCGGAAGCCGCCGAAACCGCAGGGTCCGCCGCGGGCGCGGAGAGCGCCGGAAGCGCGCCCCTGAGCCCCGTCTCCTGAGCGCATGCACTAGCGTGCCGTGCCGTGCCGGACTTACCGGCACGGCACACGCACGTGGAGGCACGGGGGCCATGACGATCGACTGGGACCGGCGGACCTGCGCGCGGCGCGGACACGCGACCTACGCGCCCGACGAGGCGCCGCTGCGCGAGCGGCTGCGCGCCGAGACCCGGCTGGGCGAGGCCTGGCGCTGTCTGCGCTGCGGCGACTTCGTGCTCGGCGACCCGCACGGCTCCGGGCCCGCGGAGGACGCTCCGCTGGTGCCGCGCGGAAAGGTGCTGCGGGATCTGTTCATCCTCCGCTTCCTGGCCGTCGAGCGGGCCGTGCGCGGGGTGTTCATCGTGCTGGTCGCCGCCGCCGTGTGGAAGTTCAGCAACAGCAAGGACGCGGTGCGCCGGCTCTTCGACGAGAACCTCAAGGTCGTCCGCCCCGTCTTCCGGCACTTCCACTACGACCTCGACCACTCGCCCGTGGTCGGCTCGATCCAGAAGACGTTCGGCTACAAGCACTCCACGCTGGTCCTGGTCGCCGCCCTGCTGCTGGCCTACGCCCTGATCGAACTCGTCGAGGCCGGCGGCCTCTGGTACGCCAAGCGCTGGGCGGAGTACCTGACCGTCGTCGCCACCGCCGCGTTCCTGCCGCTGGAGATCTACGAACTCACCGAGCGGATCAGCTGGTTGAAGATCGCCACCCTCGTCCTCAACGTCCTCGCCGTCGTCTACATCGCCCTCGCCAAGCGGCTGTTCGGCCTCCGCGGGGGCCGGGCGGCGTTCGAGGAGGAGCGGCACAGCGCCTCCCTCCTGGAGGTGGAGACCTCGGCCGGGGTACCGGCCTGACCCGTCGGCCGGCCACGCGCCCGGCCGCCCGGAGCACCTGAGCGGGCCGCCGGGGCACCGGGCCTTGCCTTGACGCGGGCGTCAAGGATTACGTTCGTGGACATGCGAATCGGCGAGCTGGCCGCGCGGGCCGGGACCACCACGCGGACGTTGCGGTACTACGAGTCACGGGGGCTGCTGCCCGCGCGGCGCGGCGGGAACGGGTACCGCACGTACGACGAGGACGATCTGCGGCTGCTCCGGCAGATCAGGACGCTTCAGGACTCCGGGTTCGGACTGGAGGAGACGCGGCCCTTCGTGGAGTGTCTGCGGGCCGGGCATCCGGCGGGCGACGCGTGTCCGGCCTCGCTCGACGTCTACCGGCGCAAGCTGGACGAGCTGGACGCCCTGATGGGCGAGCTGGCGGCCGTGCGGGAGCAGGTCGCCGGGCAGCTCGTGCGGGCCGAGCGGGCGCGGGACGAGCTCGCCGCCGACGCGCTGGTTCCGGGTGGTCCGGAGCCGGAGTGCGAACTGGGAGGGCGACAGCTGTGATCAAGGCGGCCGGAGTGACCGAGGTGACGGACGCGGATTTCGGGCGGGAGGTGCTCGACGCCGAACTGCCGGTACTGGTGGAATTCACCGCCGACTGGTGCCCGCCGTGCCGGCAGATGGGGCCGGTGCTCAGCGCCCTCGCGGCCGAGGAGGGCGAGCGGCTGAAAGTGGTGCAACTGGACGTGGACACGAATCCGGAGACGACCAACGCCTACAAGGTGCTGTCGATGCCCACGTTCCTGGTGTTCCGCGCCGGTGAGCCGGTGAAGGCCATGGTCGGCGCGCGGCCGAGGCGCAGGCTTCTGGAGGAGCTGGCCGACGTGCTGTGATCCGCCGTTGACGCGGAAATCCCCCGGGTGCAATTGCGCCCGGGGGATTTCGCTGCGTATATTGAGTGATTCGCGACTCTCTATTTATGGAAGCGCGAAGAAGTTCACTTAGCGCAGTATATCCGGCCGGGAGCGGAATTGTCAAACAGCGGATTTCCAGACCATGAATTGAACCGTGAACAGGAATTCATCGACGTCCTGTACACGCGGGTCGACGCGCTGCGCGGTGCCACCGAGGACTCCGTCACGGACGCGCTCGGACAGGGCAACACGCCCATGCAGGCACGGCTGGAGCGGGACATCCTGGTCGCCGAGCGCTCCGGGCTGCTCGCCGCCCTGAACGCCGTGGACGGCTCGCTCTGCTTCGGCCGGATCGACCTCACCTCCGGTGTCAGTCACCACATCGGCCGGATCGGCATCCGCGCCGACGACGCCGACCTCACCCCGATACTGGTCGACTGGCGGGCCGACGTCGCCCGCCCCTTCTACCTCGCCACCGGCCACACCCCGATGGGACTGCGCCGGCGCCGGCACCTCACCACCGACGGCCGCCGCGTCACCGCCCTGCACGACGAGATCCTCGACCTCGGCGACGCCACCCGCACCGGCCACGAGGACCCGACCGGTGACGCCGTGCTGCTCGCCGCGCTCGACTCCGCGCGCACCGGCCGGATGAGCGACATCGTGCAGACCATCCAGGCCGAGCAGGACCGGATCATCCGGGCCCCCCACCGCGGCGTGCTCGTCGTCGAGGGCGGACCCGGCACCGGCAAGACCGCCGTCGCACTCCACCGGGCCGCCTATCTCCTGTACGAGTACCGGGAGTTGCTCGCCCGCCGGGCGGTCCTGATCGTCGGTCCGAACCCCGCCTTCCTCGGCTACATCGGCGAGGTGCTGCCCTCGCTCGGCGAGACCGGCGTCCTGCTGGCCACCGTCGGCGAACTCTTCCCCGGCGTCAGGGCCACCGCGACGGACACCCCCGAGGCGGCCGCCGTGAAGGGCCGCGCCGCGATGGCCGACGTACTCGCCGAGGTCGTACGGGACCGCCAGACACTGCCCGGCCCGGTGATCGCGATCCAGCACGACCGGGACGTCCTGATGCTCGACGACGGCCTGGTGAACGTCGCCCGCGAGCGCACCCGCGCCGCCGGACTCCCGCACAACGCCTCCCGCGAGTACTTCGAGGGGCACATCCTCAACACCCTGACGGACATGGTCGCCGAGCGCATCGGGACCGACCCCTACGACGGGTCCAACCTGCTCGACGCGAGCGACATCACCCAGATCCGCGACGAACTCGCCGAGAACCCCGAAGTCTGGTCCGCCATCGACCAGTTGTGGCCCCGGCTGACCCCGCAGCGGCTGGTCGCGGAGTTCCTCGCCGAGCCCGGCACCCACCTCGGCGACGCGGACGCCGCCGCCGTCCGCCGGCCCGTCACCCGCGGCTGGACCGTCGCCGACGTACCGCTGCTCGACGAGGCCGCCGAACTGCTCGGCCGCGACGACCGGGTGGCGCGGGCGCTGGCCGAACGCGAGCGGGAGGACCAGGTGTCGTTCGCGCAGGGTGTGCTGGACGTGTCGTACGCGTCCCGGACCTATGAGTTCGAGGACAAGGAGGACAGCGACCCCGACGGCTCCGAGGTGCTCTCCGCGCACGACATCATCGACGCCGAGCGCTTCGCCGAGCGGCACGAGGAGGAGGACCACCGCAGCGCCGCCGAGCGCGCGGCGGCCGACCGCACCTGGGCGTTCGGGCACATCATCGTCGATGAGGCGCAGGAACTGTCGCCGATGGCCTGGCGGTTGCTGATGCGGCGCAGCCCCACGCGCTCCATGACACTGGTCGGCGATCCGGCACAGACCGCCGAGGCGGCGGGCGTCGGCTCCTGGTCGGAGATCCTCGCCCCCTACGTCGAGGACCGCTGGGACCACACCCGCCTCGCCGTCAACTACCGCACCCCCGCCGAGATCATGGACCTCGCGGCGGCCGTGGTCCGCGCGGAGGACCCGTCCTTCGAACCGCCGAGTTCGGTACGGTCCACCGGCGTACGGCCCTGGGTGCGCGCCACCGACGACCTGCCCGGCGCGGTCGCCAAGGCCGTCGCCGAACTCACGCCCGCCGAGGGGCGGTTGGCGGTCATCGCGCCGCGCCCGCTGCACCGGCGGCTCGCCGCGCGGCTCGACGGGGTGACCGCGGGCGCGGAGCCGGATCTCACCCGGGCCGTCGTGCTGCTCGACCCGCGTCAGGCGAAGGGCCTGGAGTTCGACTCCGTGCTCGTGGTCGAACCGGGGGAGTACGGCACGAGTGATCTGTACGTGGCCCTGACCCGGGCCACCCAGCGGCTGGGGGTGCTGCACACGGGCCGCCTGCCGGCCGGCTTCGCCGAAGCCGCGCCGGCTGAGTGAACGCGGTGACCTTGTGACCGATCGACGGCGTGCGGGGGACCGGCCGCGCGGGGCTCCTTCGAACGCGCCACCCGCAGCCACGTCCGCGCCGAGCGCGCTGATACCCGGGCGATCCGCTCG